>CALMAV010000001.1 GCA_937859895.1 uncultured Bryobacterales bacterium
AGTCCGGCAAGCCCTACGGTAAACTGTTTTTCTGTTTGAATTCAAGCTCAACCGTGCCAATTATCTGCCGAGGTGGGTAGATTTGCCTTGAAGCCAAAAAGGTTAGTTATTTGCAGTTTTTGAAAAACCGCGGTATTCCCGGACAGTCCCTGCCTAGTACCAAGCTCCATCTGAAGCAGTTTGCAATATTTTAGCTGCAAACAAAGCGTTTAGGTCTTCAACCGCGATGGTGTCTGGAAAGGTAGCAGATCAGCGAACAACGCAGACAGCTCTGCGTGGTTGGTCCAACAAGCGAAACGCTTCCGCCAGGCTGTCCACTCGCTCCCGGTAATCGAGCGCAACCCAGAGTTGGCATAAATCGCGTAACAATTGATTCCGCCGTCACAAGAGACAATAGTTCGACAATCCTGTGAACAATCTCCTCGTAATGAAGTTCGGCGGTACAAGCATGGGCAGTGCCGAACGCATGCAGGTGGCCGCTCGGATTATCGCTGAGCAGAGCCGCGTACGTCCGGTGTTAGTTGTAGTCTCGGCCATGTCGAAGGTGACCGATCTGCTACTGGATACTCTGCACCGGGCAGAACTCGGCGACCGGACAGCGGTGGATGCCAGTATTCAATCCTTGCTGGAGAAGCATCTTCAGGCATGCACTCAGTTATTCACCGTTGCTTCAGGAACCGGCTCGTTTCAGGAAGAAGCGTGGAGCAAAGTAGAGGCATTGGTTGCCGAATTCAAGCGCATCACCAATGGCATCTTCATGCTGGGTGAGCGGCCGCCGCGTTCGGTGGACGAAGCTCTGTCGGTCGGCGAGCGCTTGTCCGCAGCACTGCTCGCAACTCTGCTGAATGCAACTGGCACGAAAGCTGAAGGAGTGAACGCGGCTGAAGTCATCGTGACTGATGCTGTGTTCGGCAATGCTTCACCACAAGCCGAGCCGACCCGGCAACGATGCAGGGAGCGCTTGACGCCTCTGCTTACTAAAGGCATCGTTCCGGTTGTCACTGGTTTCAACGGGGCAACCAGCGACGGGCGCCCAACAACATTGGGTCGAGGCGGGTCTGACTTCTCGGCTTCCATCTTAGCTGCGGCGCTGGACGCGGCTGAGCTGTGGATCTGGACTGACGTGGACGGCATCATGACGGCTGACCCTCGGCTCGTTTCGGATGTAGCCGTTCTCGATCAAGTGACATATGCCGAAGCCGCTGAGCTTGCTTACAATGGGGCAAAAGTGCTGCACCCCAGAACCCTGGCGCCGCTTGCCGAGAAACACATCCCGGTGTGGAGCAAAAACAGCTTTGCTCTCGACAAACCCGGCACTCGCATCGTCAGCAGCTTTGATGAGCCGCGAGGCGTACGCGCCGTTACTTCCATGTCCGACGTCGTGCTTGTTTCCATGGAACCAGCCAGCGCCGTGCTAAGCGGCACGCGGGTGATGGCGCGTTCACTAGACGCTTTGGCGTTAGCGAACGTAGAAGTCCTGGTCTTCAGTAGTTCCAGTTACCGGCAGAGCTTCTGCTTTCTGATTCGCAAACACGATTTGAACTCTGCCCTGGGCGCACTCGGTTCCAATTTGTCCATCGAGCTTGCGCACGGTTACCTGAAGCCGATTGAGGTGGACGAGAACGTGGGTCTGCTAGCCGTTGTGGGCGAGGGCATGCGCGGACTGCCGGGTCTGGCTGGCCGGGTATTCACGGCAATCTCGCGCGAGCGCATCAACATCATAGCCATCGCGCAAGGCTCCAGCGAGATCACCATTGGTATTGTGGTCCGGCTTGATGGGCTGGAGCGTGCAGTAAGAGCGGTGCATGCGGAGTGTCATCTAGGGCAGCCCCACCTGGCGGCTCAACTGCAATAACCATTAGGCATGTGCCGTGAGGACACGTAAGCGGAACGGAATGTTCTCGGCACCGAACTCGGTGGTCAACAGATCGGCGACTTCGTCGAGATTGCGCTGCGCAAAGCCAACGATAGATGGGCCAGCACCACTAAGGCAAACGCCCAGCAGATCGGGATGTTGCAGAGCAAGGATACGCTGCAGGCCAGGAACAAGATGCTGCCGATAAGGTTGATGGAGCCGGTCACTCAGCGCCTCGCGTAGCAACGAATAGTCCCGGGACTGGATGGCGTGCAACAGCAGGGACAGACGTTGCAGATTGAACACAGCATCGTCCCGCGGAATTGTTTCCGGCAAAACCTCACGGGAATGAATGGTAGAAAGCGCGTACTCGGGAATAAGAACGAGCAGTTTCAGTTCGTCGGGCCAGGCAATGCGGGCAGCCGTAACAGAGCGATCAGGCAACTGACAGCTACAGGTGAGTCCTCCCAGCAGCGCCGCGGCAATATTATCCGGATGGTTCTCCAGCGCACAGGCAGCGTTAAGCAAACCCTGTGAGGAAAGCGGACCCGCGACAAGTTCAAAGAGACGCAGACC
>CALMAV010000002.1:0-8697 GCA_937859895.1 uncultured Bryobacterales bacterium
GTAATGGGCGTTCCGTCGTAGTTCATGCCGAAAGTAGTCACAGGCCAGCCGTAATTGTGGCCGGGGGAGAGGATGTTCAACTCGTCCCCACCTCGCGGCCCGTGTTCCGATTCCCAAAGATCACCGGTTACAGGATTGAAGGCGAGCCCTTGGGCGTTTCGATGGCCATAGGTCCAGATGCTCGGCATGGCGCCCGCCCGGTTAACGAACGGGTTGTCTTGGGGAATGCTGCCATCGTCGTTGACGCGATGCACTTTTCCGTTCGGGCGTGTCAGATCCTGCTCGTCCCCTGGACTCCCTCGATCACCTTCAGAGAAGAACAGGTGCCCTTTGCCATCGAAAAGAAGTTGTGAGCCAAAGCGTGCGCCTCCCCCTCGGTAGAAAGAAGAATCGGCCTTGAAGATTTGCTGTTGGTCAACGAATGCGCCATCACGCAGGCGACCGCGAATCACCGCAGCCAGCCCCTGCCCGTCTGGGCTCTTGTCACCGTAAGTCAGATAAATCCAGCCATTGCCCGGTTGCGCGTAGTTTGGGTGAAGCATCACCGCGAGAAGTCCGCCTTCGCCTCCATAAACGGCAGGTATTCCGCGTACCGCGTCCGGGAGCAATTGTCCGTTCGCAATGATGCGAAGACGTCCCGCTCTCTCAGTCACCAGGGTGCGGCCATCCGGCAGAAACGCTATGGCCCAAGGATCTTCAAGTCCGGATTCTAGAACCGGCTCAAGCTGAAACGAAGCTTCCTCGCCCTGCACGGCAGTGCCGGGAGTCGGCGCGTTGTACTTGGTTTGGGTGTCTTGCAACTTGGTGCTTTTCTCATGGATGTAGATAGCGAGTCCACGAATCTCAGCATCGTTCAACAGATGCGCGAAGTCAGGCATGCCTGCTGCGGTGTGGCCACTGTGGATGCCTTTAATCAGCTTGCTGTCATCGCCACTGGAGTGCCAGGTTGGATCGAGAAGACTCGGCCCCGAGCCACCGGCGAGGTTAGCGCCGTGACAGCTCGCGCAGTTCTGGGTGTAGATCTTAGTGACATCCTCCCCCTGGCTTTGCGGGTTCTTCTGGGCGAAGTACGGTGCGCACAGGGTAAGGCTCAAAGCACTGATGAGTAGTCCACGATTGGGCAGTCTCACAGGCATTCGGGGGCGCACTCAATGGGCATGTCAATCATTCTGACATCTTTTTTGGCATCGAGAGTGTGCCACTAACAGGCTGGCGACGGCGAACTTAGCAATGAGGTAGCCTTTGGGGAATTCGGCGATCGCTTCTTGTATTGACGGCTGAATTTGGCAGCTGAAGCAATTCTGTCTCAGGCTTTAGGAAGTGGCTTGTAATATTGACTTCGGCGCACCAGTGGTCGGCACTGCTGATCCAGGATTCGACGCTGGTAGTTTGTGATGTTGTTGAGGCGCGAACGGAGGTTGCGTCTTGGGTGAGAAGGGGACCGCGGAGGAGGGGATGCTGGCTGAGAGTTTTCCCGGGCGAGTGCTCGGACGCCGTCATCTCTTCGTTGGATTCGTTACGCAGTAATCATCTTCCGCAAACGATCACCTTTTGTTCGACACTCGCTTCTTCACTCAAAAGAGCTGCTAAGAGCCTGAGACCTCATGTAATCTCCGGCAAACGATGCTGGCCTACTCGAGACCTACGGACCATACCCGCAGGCTTGTTGATCTGGAGTCCTACTAAATTGACCTTTGAAGGAAGAGAATCAATTCGGTTTTAGGCGCAGCGACGGATAAACAAACCTAGCGCAAACAACGACGGCACGATTAGGGCAAGGCTGGCCGGCTCCGGTGTGGCTGTGACGTTTATTGAGGTCAGGTTTCCACTCAGACCCACAGCGTTTGTTCCGTCAAAGTTCGCCGTGTAGTAGAAAAAGTCGCTCGGGAACCCAGAGCGCGAGTTATTGATTGTTTCGAGGTTGGTGGTCAGCTGGTTTGTATCAGCCAACAAAGTGTAGGCGCTGTCAGTCTGTGGCCAGCTAGTTAACGAGGACAGGTCGAGCCAGAATGTGCTGCCGATTGACGGACTCCTCGGTACCGCGGTTATCTGGGCGCTGTAAAAGGCGTCGCGGTTGTTGGGTCCGATGCTGACCGATGATTGATAACCTGCCGCAATGGACTGGCCAGCGATTGTGAAGTCTAGGAAGCTGCTGGTAACGCTGTCGAGATCAAAGTGGCCGGTGACCGCGTTGCCGACCGCTTCGCCAGTGGGACCTTGAGTCTGGGAGACGATACCGGTGAAGTCAACAGAATAGGACGCGGCGCGAGCGGGCAAAACCACGGCTAGCGCTGTAAATGCGAGAACAGAGAAACTGCGTTTCATAAAGTCGATACTTCCTTTCAGCAAATGGGTATTAACTCCCGGCGTAAGCCGAAGACTGCGCCGGCATTCAGGTGAACGTTCCTGTTGACCTTTCTCTCCACGGATCTCCTGTTGTGTTAAGTCTATCCCTTTTCTCCACCATCTTTTCGATGTTCGCGCGCCGCATGGAGCCGTTCATGAAGAATAAAAGCTTGACTGAATTTTAACTGGTAGCCGAAGTAGAAACGAGTTGTTGGTGTAAGCCACAGCTATACTCCGGCACCGTACAACTACGGGACCAACATTCCTGCAATAGAACGCAACAGAGACAGCGGGCAGCAGTCACATAAGGGATTGCAGTAACAGTGGAGGGTGAGTTGAGCGATTTATTGGCAGAGAAGTTTGGAGTTCAGAACGTAGGCAGCCTGGAGAGAGTGGCATCGGTTGCTCTGGGTAGCTTCTTACTTTGGCGCGGGATCAAGAAGCCGTCGCTTTGGAGTATCACGGCGGCAGTGGCGGGCACAGGGTTGGTTCTGCGCGGTGCTACCGGGCATTGCAGTGTCTGTGAGGCAATGGGCATCGACACATCTGACGGTATGCCAGTGGCGGCCAAGAGCGGAAAGTCGATCTCCCCGAGTGCTCCGGAGATTGTGTCCGCCCAGACCATTGGGAAGAGTGCGGGAGAGTTATATGAGCTTTGGCGTAGCCCGGAAGGGTTGCGTCAGATTATGGCGCACTTTGCCGATGTCACACCATTGGAAGGGCCGACAGTGACGCATTGGAAGGTGAAAGGCTCTGGTCCGCTGCCAGTCGAGTGGGATAGCGAACTGACGGTGGAGCAGCCCGGCCAGGAGTTGGGTTGGGCTTCCAAGCCGGGTACGATGCTGCCAAACGAGGGGTCTGTTTACTTCAGCCCTGCGCCCGCTGACCGGGGAACGGAAGTGCGGGTGCGATTCCGCTTCGAGCCGCCGCTAGGGGCAGCCGGTATGGCGATATCGAAGGCTCTCGGGTTCGTACCGAAGGCAATTGCATCCGAGTCTTTGCGTCGCTTCAAGGCTCTGGCCGAGACTGGCGAGATACCGACTGTGGCAGGCAATGTGTCTGGCCGCGGCGTGTCTGACGCCCTTGGCGTTTCGCACGCTCAGTAGCGGGAGAATACGATGCGAGCACTTTGCTGGAACGGGGTAAATGACCTACGGGTAGAGACGGTACCCGATCCCAAAATCGTCAATGCGCGTGATTGTATTTTGCGCGTTACCATGTCGACCACCTGCGGGTCTGACTTACACTTCATCGATGGCTATCTTCCAACCATGCGCCAAGGCGACGTGATTGGCCATGAGTTCATGGGTGAAGTGATCGAGACAGGTCACGAGGTGAAGAAGATTAAGATAGGCGACCGGGTCGTGGTGCCGTCATTCGTCTCCTGCGGCGATTGCTGGTTTTGTCAGCACGATCTGTTTTCATGCTGCGACAACACCAATCCCAACGCCCAGATGCAGACTCCGTTGCTCGGTTACCCAACGGCAGGTATCTACGGGTACACGCACGCATTTGGAGGCTACGCTGGTTCCCACGCCCAGTACATCCGGGTTCCCCATGCGGATGTGGACTGCTTTGTCGTGCCGGAAGGGCTTACCGATGAACAGGTGGTCTTTCTCTCCGATGCTGCGCCGACCGGGTACATGGGTGCAGACTTCTGCAATATCCATCCCGGCGATACAGTCGCAGTCTGGGGCTGTGGCGGCGTGGGTCTGATGGCACAACGCAGTGCTTATCTAATGGGTGCCAGCCGTGTGATTGCCATTGATCGTTTTCCGGAGCGACTGGCCGTGGCTCACGATAGGATCAAGGCGGAAACGATCAACTACGCCGAGACCCCGAATGTGCTGGAAGCGTTACGCGAGATGACTGGCGGACGTGGCCCAGATGCCTGTATCGATGCAGTTGGAATGGAAGCGCATGGAACGGGAATGGACTATGTCTATGACCGCGCTAAGCAAGCTATACGCATGGAGACTGATCGTGGAACTGCGTTACGGCAGGCGATTATGGCGTGTCGGAAAGGCGGCAATCTGTCGATCCTCGGCGTGTACGGGTTGATGGACAAGTTTCCCATCGGCGTCATCATCAACAAGGGCCTGACGATGCGAACGGCTCAGCAGCATGGTCAGAAGTACGTGCCAAAGCTTTTGGAGCATACGGTTAGGGGCGAACTGGACGCGTCGTTTCTGGCCACTCACCGATTCTCACTCGAAGACTCACCAAAGGGCTATGACATGTTCAAGCACAAGACGGATAACATTCTTCGCGCTGTGTTTGTTCCGTAGCAGTGGGTCACATTGCCCAAGCGTACGAGAAGGCACATCCGGCCCGAAGTGGACAGCCTGACTCGAGGGGTTCGCCATTTTGCCCAACCTGTGCCAGCTGTCTGCTTTGTTCGCTGAAAGTGGATTATCCCGGACGTTTCCTTGGCACTGCTGCTGGCCGGTGCCTTCCTGGGGTCTGGGTGAGAACAACGCCGCTGTAATGAAATGATCGTTCAACTCCAAGGCCAAGTCGAGCAATCGCTGAGGACGGTCCAGCCTCCACCTCCGAGTCTTGCTTTGCCACCAGCCTCATCCAAGCGACTAAGAACGTATTATGTGTCTACATTCAACCTGGCACGCTAGCACCGTGTACTTGAGATCCCCACATTCAGGTCTTTGATGGATGCCCTCAGTGACCTTCTTGGAAATTGATCGTCCCTTCCTGCTCGGCTTCTTCCAGCAACTGCCGACTAACAGCGCCGCCAACTTTTTATCCCGTTGGACAATGTGCTCGTCCGT
This sequence comes from uncultured Bryobacterales bacterium, assembly GCA_937859895.1. GTDB lineage: Bacteria > Acidobacteriota > Terriglobia > Bryobacterales > Bryobacteraceae > Bog-105. The sequence goes on from CALMAV010000002.1 coordinate 5,133, forward strand.
GGCTGCCCGATGGCAGAGCAGCAACGTCTCGGCAGCCGAATCGGCCAGCAATGACAAAGGCCCGTGCCGGAATGCCGCGGCCGTGTTGTGATCGGGATGCTGACTGGCCGCCGGATAGCGAAAGGCAACATCGTCGTAGGTTCGTACAAGGCGGATGCCAACAAGGCGAACTGAGATAAACCTGTGTTGGTCGATGGGGCACCCGGTGCAGAACGAGTGTTAGCCGTCTTTCATTCCGGGTTCGCCGGGCCGGAATCCAAGATATCCTGGGATAAGATGCTTCTGCGAGCAGCACTGTTTACCCTCCTGGCGGCGTCCGGTCTCCTTGCTTCCGGCCAGAAGAAGTCACATGCTGATGATGCAATGCGGCCCAATCCAGCAGCCGCGACTCCGGATGCCTCGACGATTGCAACTTGTCCAGCTGGGGGACCACTGGGCGAAGTGGATCTGCAAGTGAAGCTCGGCGATGCCTCCGAGCCGTTACCGTTTGCCAGCATTGTTCATCTTACGGAAAATGACACCGTGCAGTATGCGCCCGTCACCCGCGGACGGGAGAAGCGTGGTGGGGAAGTAGCCTTGGTGCTGGTCCCAACAAAGATCGCAGGCAAGGACCAGTTATTGGTGACGGACATTCGCGATGCCGACAAGCCTCAGGAGTGGATGATCCCGCGCACCGTGGCGCTGGTTGCCTTCGTGTATGGCCCGCAAGGCTTGAGCAAAAAGAAAGTGCGGAGTTTTCTGTCGCAGGATAGCTTGCTAGTTGCGCAAATGGCAGATTACGCCGACAAAACTTCGCAGACTGAGGCCCTGCTGGCTGCGCTTTCTAGTTCAGAGAGTTCGCCGGCCAGCATGAACGCCGCGCTGAATGGGTTCGCTTCGCAATATGGAGTATCGGCCCAGATTGATAAGACCGCGCCGCCGGCTGCACAGGCCCAAGCACTGTTTGCTGCCATCAACCCGCAGTTGTCCAGCTATAGTCCCTTAGCTGCCACGGGTGCAACGCGAGCCAGCCAGACGGCAAGTCTAGCTACCGCCGCGGCCGGGCTGTTTTTTGGAAGTCCTGTGGGGCTACTCGCAGGTGGTACCGGAATGCTGCTTGACTTGCGATCCATTGCCTTTCCTGACACGCAGTTCCGGTCGGCATTTGCTCAAGTCATCAAGGGGCCCCGATTGAACTTCTGCGGTGAGCGGGGGCCAACCCCTCCACGTACCCGGATTGCTTATGTCTGGGCCAGTCGCATTCCAAATGCTCCAACTCCGAAGATACAGATCGGCGACGCTCATTTCATTGCCGCCGGACAGAAGTCACCGGTGACGGCCGAAGTCGAAGACCCTAACTGGAAGTTTCTGCAACATGCACGAAAGTGGACACTTCAGGGCGATAATCACCAATCGTTTGCCGTGCCAGTTCTCAAACTCCAGAACCAGAAATCAGTCGAAATAGACCTAACGAAAGCGACGGTACCTCCGGGTGCATATCATCTGGCCGGCTATTGGGATTGGGCGCCGTTTGAAGCTACGGGCACCGTAAATATATTGCCGCTTAGCGACTTCAACAACGCAAAGCTGAAGCCCGAGTCACAGGATCAACTGTTGGCGAAGACGGGCAAGATTCCTGTCACCCTAACTGGCAGCGACTTCGAGTTCACCATCAAAGTGGAGTTAAAGAAGTCTGGGGATGAATTTAGCGCGCCGGAACCAGTTAAGTTTCTGCTGCCGAAGGGAGCTCGATTAGGACCTCAGGATCAGATGGATATACAAGTAGACACGCGGGATCTTCAGCCGGGTTCTTATGAATTTCTGCTCTCACAGGGGGATGACAAGGCTCATTCCGTTCAGTTTGCGATCTTGCCGAACCCGCCGCAGATTGCCGATCTTCCCATCATCGTCAATGAGGGGGTCGCCACACAGCACTACGTGTTAAAGGGAGAACGGCTCGATCAAATTGTGAGGCTGGAGGCAGCGGGTGCCAGCTTCGATCTGGCTGCAACTAGCGCCGGTAGTACCGAGCGCAACGTGACGGTAAGATTGCAGAGCGGCAAACCCGGCGCGACCTTGCCGGTTCAAGCATACCTGCAGAGCCGCAACGAGCCGCTGACCTTCAGCAATGGCCTTCAGGTGACTGGCCCCCTACCTGTGATTGCGAGTTCCAGGCTGTCCCTTCCAGCCGGGATGTCGATTAAAACGTCAGGGGATGAGTTTCCTGCTGGATCGACACTCCTGGCCGTGCTGGATGTGAAGAACATTGATCGGACAAGTCAGCTGCAACTCAGCTGCGCAGAGGGTGCCGGTGACCAGACGCGCCTGAGTATCGGGAAGAGAACACAGAATTCGGAGCTACAGCAGCTTTCTCCTGACCAATTGTTTCTTTCCTTTGACACCGCTTCCCTGTCCGCGCCCTGTACGCTGCAGGCCGCAATCGACAGCGGAAAGTCCGGGGTCTCCAGCCCAATTACCTTGGCCCATATGATTCGAGTGCCACAGGTTGATTCGGTAGTGCCTGGGCCGGCGGCGGCGGGAGCAGATGGAATTACTCTAGACCTGAAAGGCACCAGCCTGGAGATGGTTGAAAAAGCAGGTTGGGATAGCGAGAGCGGAGTTGGAACAACGGGCTTACCGGTACCGTTGCCGGGCGAAGGACAAAAGCAAATATTACATTTGAATTTGCCGGCTCCACCTGCGCCGGACGCTCCTCTTTACCTCTGGCTTCGTGGAGATAAAGAAGGTCGCGTAACTAGCATCCACATTCCGTCGGCACCTAGTACAGGCGCGTCAACCAACCCCTCCCCTTCGAACGGCAAACCCGGAACAAAGGCAATGGGGCCCCCAGCCATCCCGAGATAGCGGATTCTCCCAAACCATTCCGAACCGCCTATTCTGTTCTATATTTGAGTCAATTGACCAATCTGCCAAACCTGCTGACGCTGTTTCGCATCTTCCTAGTACCTTTGCTGGTAGCAGCGTTGGTGCAGCAGAACCTGCGCATTCAGTGGGGCGGCAGACTGCTGCTAGCTAACGACTTCCTCGCGCTGCTTCTATTCTTGGCAGCCGCGATCACCGACTTGTTGGATGGCTACCTGGCAAGACGCTGGAAACAGGTTACGACTGTGGGCATGCTGCTCGATCCCGTAGCTGACAAGCTGCTGATTTCGGCAGCATTAATTTCATTTGTGCAAATGCGCCTGTTGCCAGGCTGGATGGTGATCCTGATTATCAGCCGCGAGTTTGCTGTGTCTGGTCTCCGGAGCATTGCAGCCGCTGAAGGCTATACAATCCAGGCCGGCGACCTCGGCAAGTGGAAGATGGTGCTGCAGGTAGTGGGAGTGACGCTTGTCCTGATGCAGGTTCGCTGGCCTGTCCTGCAACCGGTTGCGCTGGGTGCTATGTGGGCGGTCGTGGTACTTAGCCTTCTGTCAGCCGTTGACTACTTCCGGAAGTTCTGGCGCAAGGTGGACCTCAGTATCAAAATGCGGCGACGCAACGAGCTGATTTTGCTGGAGCGCCAGAAGCGCCGCTTAGGAAAAGTGAGCCGGTCAAAGTCGAAGCCTACCGGAGAACCCGAGCC
>CALMAV010000002.1:8707-13413 GCA_937859895.1 uncultured Bryobacterales bacterium
AAGTAAGCCACGCCGGAAGCGGAGACGGTTGCAGTACCTGATAGTTATCGTGAGTAAAGACTACGGTGCGGACTGACCCATGCGGTCCAGCGAGTCCAATGGGCTTGCCGTTGAAAACTATGCTGATGCCACCAGCATTTCCGGTACGCAACTGCCCTTGCTGCCGACCCTCGAGTACCTTTCTTTGATCAACTTCCAGAGTGCCGGAAAAGATCTGCCGTCCGTCGGCTTGTATTGAAAGCCAGGTTCGCTCGACTGCCGACAATTCAACGCGAAAGCTGGTGCTGGAAGCGGAAGGATACTCACTCGCCGGGTCTGGAACCTGTCCAGGCTGTCCGGCCGAGGGTGAAGCGGTCGCAAGCGGCAGTTTAGAATGGGCCAAAAGCGCACTCAGCTTGATCTTTTCCCAATAAGCATAGAAGCCGGAACAAGCAACGAGAACGAGACTGAACGAAATAGCTGGATACAGCCAGCGAAAGCTGTGTTTGCGGCGCAGTGGCTTAATAGAAATTCTGCGTAGAAGGGATTCTTCCTGGCCCGGGATCAGCGGAGGGGGAAAGCTTGTGATTGCGAGGGCGACCAGAGGGTCCAGCGCTTCACTGGAAAGCCCGACCCTAGCCCCAAATTGCCGGACAAAGCTCCGGTAGAAGAAGCCTGATGAAACACTTCGGACATCATCTGCTTCAATTGCTTCCAGCGCCTTTACTGGAATGCAAGTGTCTGCGCTTACCTGGTTCAGACTGAGGCCAGCCTGCAGGCGCGCTTTTTGGATGGTTGTACCGACCGACTCCATAATCAAGCGCTGATCTGCTGCAACGTCATGATACAACAGCGTTTCCGCCTTACATCAATCAAAAGCGAGCAATCTTGTTACTTTCCTCACTAAGTTCTCGTTATTTTGCAAGTGTGTGCACCCTACGATGGCGCGTACTACTGCAATCGATCCTCGTGCTCCCGGTATTGTTTCCTTCTGTTGCCGTAGCCGCAGAGAGCACATTCCATGGGGCAAATGCTCTGCTGGAAACCAAAAAGGCGGTTGCTTTTGGAGAGCGGCCCTCAGGTTCAGCAGCAATCGAGCAATTACGGGCTCATATCGTATCAGCGCTGAAGCCGTTGGGGGGAAAAATCGAAATGGATTCATTTGGAGGACAGACTCCCACTGGACCTGTGCCGATGGTGAACATAATCGACAAATTTCCCGGCACATCAGGAAACATCGTCGTAGTGGCCGGTCACTATGACACGAAGAAGATTCCGATGATGAACTTCGTAGGAGCCAACGACGGCGGCTCCTCGGCTGGTTTCCTTCTTGAGTTTGCGCGAGCAGTCTCGTCTATGAAGCACCAGGACGACATCTATGTAGCGTTTTTTGACGGCGAGGAAGCGGTGGGTGAGTGGAGCGAGACCGACAGCCGCTATGGGAGCCGGCACCTGGTCAGTAAATGGTTAGCCGATGGTACACTGCCCAAAATCAAAGCATTGGTCAACATCGACATGATTGGCGACAAGAATCTGGACATCAGCAATGATGCGAACTCTTCACCTCAGCTGCGGCAGATGGTTGCCAAAATTGCAGAGAGTTTAGGTGACAGCCAATACTTTAAGCAAGACTCGCGTGGTGGCATCGATGATGATCACGTGCCCTTCGTAGCCAACGGTGTAAATTCAATCGACCTGATCGACTTTGATTACGGGCCGGGCAACTCATACTGGCATCAGGCTAGCGACACGGTCGATAAGCTCAGCGCTCATAGTTTCCAGGTGACCGGTGACGTGGTGCTCGCCCTAGTGAAAAAACTCGACAGTGAGACAACAAAGTAAGTGAGCGCGAAGCTCAGCAAAGAGGAGAGGTTTAAAAATGTCTGAAAGCAACCCGGCGTTTGGAATTGGCCTCGGGATTATGCCGTGGGCCGATGCCGTGTACGATTTGGAGCAAGGCAAGACAGCACAGGAGCCGTTTGGGAGTGCCACGCTCTATTTCGAAGGAAAGACGCAGGAGCTGAGCTATCTAGTCGCCGGTTCGGTGGTTTTGAACCCTGGACAAGAGCCGCATCCACCCCACCAGCATCCCGAGGAAGAATTCCTGTTCATCGGTGAAGGTACAGGCGAAATACTTATTGACGGAAAGACTAGGGCGGTAGGGGCCGGCAGCGTGATGTTCAGTAAAGGTGACTCACTACACGGCGTAAAGAACACAGGAACTGTGCCGATGCGGTTCTACTACTTCAAGTGGCTGAAGTAAAGGTCTATCGGGAGCTGCCCGTCGTAGACTTAAGCTCGTTGTCGATGATCGGCTTAATGTGATTCAGGTCCAGATAGCCGTTGTATTTTTGGCCGTTGATGAAGAAGGAGGGTGTTCCCTCAACGCCTACCCGGTCGCCATCCTGCACATCGCGGATCACGGTCTCGCTCACTTCTGTAGATGCCAGGTCGGCATCGAACTTCTTCATGTCGAGCCCAGCCGCTTGCGCCATTGATTCGATCCCCTCGCGTGACAACTGGTTCTGGTGCGCAAACATCGCGTTATGCATTTCCCAGAACTTACCCTGCTTCTGGGCCGCCAGAGCTGCTTTGGCAGCAAACTCGGCCTGCGGATGCATCTCGAGAGGAAACTGCTTGAAAATCAGCTTGATTTGTGATGGATACGCCTTCAGAACGGCATCAATCTCGCTTACCGCTTGAGCACAGTACGGACATTGGAAATCAGAAAACTCAACCATCGTCACCTTGGCCGTTGAATCACCTAGAACGGGTGACCCAGCAACTGGAATCTGAACCGCAGGCGCCAGCATCGGTCGCGCCTGCGGCTGCTCGGTCTGCAGGTGGGCCCAATTGGATTGGTTGATAGCAGCGTCAATCTCGCTTTCAGTAGAGCCGCTCTTCGCCGCGGCAATGGCGGTCTTAGCTAGATTGGTGCTGTAAGCGCACCCTGGATCTTCCACTCGGCACTGCGCTAGCTTACGCCCACATTGACAGGAACACTCGTGATCACGAAGAACCTTCAGAACTGTCGCTTTCGCTTTTGGACTGAGGCCGGCAAAGTCGACTCCAGGAAGGCTGGTGGCACCCTTCCACTCCTGAGCTGAGCCCAAAACAGAGCATGCGAGAAAGACGCCAGCTAATCGAAACGCCTGGGCGGAGCGGATGGACATGCTTCCAGTTTAGTGGGCCGCAAAAGGAGGAGGGAAACACTGGAGCGCTTCGAACTAACTGAACGCTAGCTGGCGAAGCGTGTGATCACCCAGTGGCCGGCGGCTTTGTCGTAAGCGAAAGATACCGTAGCATCCAGCTCGCGAGGACTAGGCCGATTGCTGCAGGACACAGCATGGTCGAAGTCGATTGTCACGGGATGAGACGACTGGTCGGGAAGGTCGAGCTTGTAGTCACAAGCCGGATTTTGCTTCCGAACATGTTCCAGCCAGACCTTTGCTTTCGGGTTTAACTGCATTAAAGCTGCGGCAGCTTGCGGGGTGAGCGCCGGGGTCTCAGATTTCGGCGGCGTGCCGCAACCCACGGTAAAGCAAAGCAAGCCGGACAACAAAGAGATCGGTTTCACTCGTGAAATCGTAGCACCGCTCAAGCGATTCTCTTCGGCTTTGGTACATATTTGCCGAACTTGGAATAGAGTGCGCCGACACCCACCGCCAATCCGGCGACTACCACAGAGGCTGCAATTCCAGGCGCTTGATCAACCGGGGCCGGTGGGAGCACCGTCAGACCCTTTTCATCTACTCGGACAGGCTCAGTGACATAACGCCCATGACTTGGGAATGTAAAGTGATCGGCAAGCTGCTGAAGCTGTGATTTCGAGTTCAGCATTGGCACTCCGTGACCCGCGGCCAAAAGCCCGGGCCGCAGAGCAGCCAGCTTAATGACCGATGCGCGTGCTTGTGGCCAGTCTGTGGTGGCGGGAGTCGCCGGACGGCAAACTTCCTTCTTCTTCCGAAGAATGCTGAGCAGCGATTCGGTGTTAACGGTCGTAATGGCATCCCCAGCCAGCAGCACCCCATCACTCTCGCGAAAAAACGCGATGTGTCCAGGGCTATGACCGGGTGTGTGGATTGCCTTCCACCCCGGGAGGCCGGGAAACGGATTAAATTCGTCCATTGCAGTAAGTCGACTCCCCAAGTTGACGTCCACTGGCGGGAAGAAACGGCTGATGGTGGCTAGAAAACCCGGCGCAGTTGGGTCGAGTGGAGGATATTGTGCTCGCCCGGAAAGGAAGGGCATCTCAGCTGGATGAGCGAATACTTGGACGTTCCACTCTTCCGCCAACGCTTGTGCCGACCCTACATGGTCAATATGCCCGTGCGTCAGAATGATGGCAGTTGGATGGGCACCGGCTCCGAAACGAGCCTCGGCTGCTTTCTTAATGAGAGGCGCCTTGCCCGGAAACCCGGAGTCCACCAGGAACCAGTTCCCCTTATCGCCTACGAAGTAGGCATTGACGACGGAAAGCGGCAGGTGAAAGACACCACGTGCAATCTCTTTGGTGGAAGAAGCCATGCGAATTCAGCGTAACAGCAGGGAGGCGGATCAAGACGGCAGATGTTCAGCCGCGATCTGAGCGATATCCAGAAGCCGCGGTGCGTTCGGCAGGGCTGCCAGTGAGTCCCGAAGCATCGTGTTACAGAATGGGCAAGCGGCACCGACGGTGGCAGCACCGGTGGCGGCGGCACCACCCCGCCGCCCACCACCGCTCCCCC
>CALMAV010000003.1:0-1146 GCA_937859895.1 uncultured Bryobacterales bacterium
CAATGACCGACCGCGGCCCACTTTGACAGTGTAGGATTAGCGGCCCATGCGCGCTAGACGTCTGTGCCATTCTTTTGAGCCTTGGCAACGGCCAATTTACAGCTCCTGGAATATGTTCCTTCTCGAACTCGTCTGGATCCCTGACATCAATTAGCTGTCCATCTTGTTGGGGCAAGTCTTTTGGTTTGACTTCTCTAACAATGTCGAGACCTAAACCAGCTAATTTCCTTTCGCTCAACCCCGACGCATCAACCCAGCCGATCGCAGGACCAATACCGATCAGAGATATTTGTCGAGCAGTCTCATCAGCCAGTTTCTGGGTATCGGCAATCAGCAGGAACGCCGTTTCTGCGTCAATGGCAGAACCACCCCATCTGACAGTGTTTGGACCTGCGGGAAGGTGAAGGGAGTTACGCCAATGTCCTTGAGTGAATTGGGCGGTTGAACGTACATCGACGAGTAGAGTGCCGTCATCGATAATTTGCTGTAGTTCGCCCGGTTCGCGGATCTGCCAGAGCTTTTCATGTTCAAGGGCTAGCGCTGAAGGTTCTCGGTTCAGTCGCTTCATTCTTGAGAAGTAGGCAGGGGGCTCTGGTTGATTGTCTAACACCTGATGAACAAACTCTGATTCGTCCGCAACCCGAAAGGCCCAGTTTGTTAGTCGTTCGTAGCCTACCGAAGAAACTGGAACACTGCCGAGTGACTTGCCGCAGGCGGATCCTGCACCGTGTCCTGGCCAAATGATCAAGTGGTCTGGCCAAGAGCTGCACTTCTGTAAAGAGGCGAAGAGTTCACGCGCCGCGTTCTCCATACTGCACCCTGGCCGCTTGCTTTCTCAAGCAAATCGGGGCGACCAACGTCGCCTACGAATAAAAAGTCGCCCGTGAAAATGCACATTGCTTCTTCGGACTGCTCCGATTGAGTAAGTTTGAAGACGAGGTGCTCCGGCGTATGTCCTGGCGTATGAATCACGTCTAAACGCAAATTCCCGATACGGATGCTATCTCCGTCCCTCAGAAAGTGGACTTGAACGTCAGACTGCCACGCACACTCGGAAAGATCACCGCCTTCCTCCGAGAGATAAAGGGCGGCTCCGGTCTGCCTTGCGAGCGCGTGGGAACCAGACAAAAAATCAGCGTGGATGTG
>CALMAV010000003.1:1156-1610 GCA_937859895.1 uncultured Bryobacterales bacterium
TTCTGCGACTGCGATGATCCGTAAAGACCGGAATTGAGCGAACGCCTGATACTGATCCACCTCGAGAGTGGGGTCAAGGACGATTGCTTCTCGCGTACCGCCGCATCCGACCAGGTAGCTGGCCTGGGCTAATGCTTTGTTATAAAACCTTTCCAAGATCATCATTAGCTGAGCACGTCCTCTCGCAAGGGCACTGACGGTAGACTTTGTGCCGACTTGTTCCAGGGCATGCGAGCCAAAAGTGACCCCATCAAGCAAATGTCACTCAAGCCAGCAAAAGATAATCCCGCTCCTACAAAGATGTTGAGGTAGATCAAGCGACGATGGACGTTCATAGCCAACAGGCCACCCCCAAGCCCGAGAAGTCCAGCTCCCAGGCGGACCTGCCGCTCTAAGCTCCAGCTATTCGAAGTCGTTTTTATTACCGGCTGCTTCTGCTGGATCCAACCAGAGG
>CALMAV010000004.1:0-690 GCA_937859895.1 uncultured Bryobacterales bacterium
GCCCAAAACGAGGCCAACCTGAACACCGGCGCGGACCACTTCCGCTACTTCGGAAGCGAGTCCCGTGACACGATCGGCGTCGAGTCCAAAGGAAAGCGGACCGGCAAGCGCCTCACCGCTGATCTTCAACAGAATGCGATTGTAACGCGGCATGCGGCAGATCTCCTGAATAGGTGCGCTGTTACTCGGTGACTGGAAGCGGGCTCTCGCCGACGCCGGCAGCGTCCCCCGAATCGCCAACTTTAAAGCGAACAAATCGCGAGATTGTAAGGCTATCGTTCAACTTGGCTGCAACAGTTCGCACAAGCTCGCCGACCGAGATCGTGTTTTCCCGGATGAATGGCTGCTCCAGCAAACAGACTTCTTCATAGAATTTGCTCATGCGGCCTTCGGCAATCTTGTCGACCATCTTTTCAGGCTTCCCCTCATTGAGGGCTCGATCTCGTTGAATGCTACGCTCCTTCTCAAGGAGCTCAGGCGGAACTGATTCTTTGTTAACGAACTGCGGAGACGCCGCAGCAACTTGCATGGAGACGTCACGAATGAGGCCCTTCATCTCATCTTTCGCAATCGTGCCAGGGTTGCCCGCAATAACTTCTAGCAAAACGCCGATTTGCCCACCAGTATGGATGTAGCTGCCAACCAGTCCGGTCCCTGCGACTTCGAAGATCTGGAATCGCGAGACTGAGA
>CALMAV010000004.1:700-3424 GCA_937859895.1 uncultured Bryobacterales bacterium
CCCAGCTTGGCGATTTTGGTTTTAACCAGGTCAGCAATAGTAGTTTCGGAGTCGTGAACAAACTTCTGTTCGTAAAGGGCGTGGTGAGCAGCGAAGTTAGCGCGTTCGGCCTCAGTGACTTCCTCGATGCGAACATATTTCGGTTTGGTTTGGGCGATATGAACTGCAATATCGGAGACTAACGTTTGAAAGTCTTCGGTGCGGGCAACGAAGTCAGATTCGCAATTAACTTCGACCAGTACGCCGAGCTTTCCATCGCTGCTGATGTGCGATGAGACTAAACCTTGTTTTGTGGAGCGAGTTTCTTTCTTGGTGGCCTGTGAGATACCACGCTTGCGCAGGATGACTTCTGCTTCGGGCAGGTCACCATTAGATTCCTGGAGTGCTTTCTTGCACTCCATCATCCCGACGCCGGTTCGTTCACGCAGTTGCTTCACCAATTGTGCGCTGATTTCTGCCATTCGATTCCTCCAAGCAAAAGCCTACAAGCCTTTGCAGTCTGTTGATTACACACAATGGGCGACCAGCCTAAGATAGACTGGTCGCCCGTTTTTCTTCAGCCACCGCGTTGGTGACTATTCGCCTATAGTTGTAGCTATCGGCTCATCCACCATTTCACTACCAGGACCCTTACGCGGCGGCGCGTCGGGATCAAGACTTGTTGCCAAGCTCTCCGACATAAGCTGCTCGGCATACTTCAGATCCATGTACTGGGTGTACTCTTCCGGATTGCCTTCACCCGACTCGTCGTCACTGACGATCGTTTCGGCTGCGAACTCCTGCTCTGTAGCCAAGCTACGACCTTCGACAACCGCATCGGCAATCTTGGTGGTGAAGAGACGAATTGCGCGCAGCGCATCATCATTACCGGGAATGACATAGTCGACTTCGTCGGGATCACAGTTCGTATCAACGACGGCGACCACAGGTATTCCAAGCTTGCGAGCTTCCTTGACTGCAATCGATTCTTTATTGGAATCGACAACAAAGAGGAGATCGGGCAAGCCGTTCATATCTTTAATGCCAGCCAAGTTCTGCTGTAGATGCTTCCGCTCGCGTTCCAACCGGCCAACTTCCTTCTTGGCACGGCCTTCATAGGCATTCTCAGTAGATGCCATGGCATCAAGCTCTTTCAAACGCTTAATAGAACGTTGGACAGTTGCAATATTTGTCAGCAGCCCGCCTAGCCAGCGTTGATTAACGTAAAACTGACCGGAACGGCCAGCCTCTTCCGCAATGGCTTCTTGAGCCTGGCGCTTGGTACCTACGAACAAGACAGTCTTGCCCTGTGCGGCCATTTCGCCCACATATCGCATTGCATCTTTAAAGAGCTTAAGAGTCTTCTGAAGATCAATGATGTAAATACCGTTACGTTCGCCAAAGATGTATTCCTTCATCTTTGGATTCCAGCGCTTGGTCTGGTGCCCGAAGTGAACGCCTGCTTCGAGCAGTTCTTTCATCGAAATCGATGGCAAAGTCTGCCTCCTAAGGCTTAGATGGTGGACTGACAGGCAGAGGGAAGCGCGTCCAAGTCGGAATTTGCGCAGGCATGTCGGCCAGCAAGATTGTGCAGTCGGGGAACGAAAGTGATGCCCGACCGCAAAACAGAAAGTACAGAGACCTATTAACGCTTAGAAAACTGGAAGCGCTTTCGAGCGCCCTTTTGGCCGTACTTTTTGCGCTCATGGGCGCGAGCATCACGGGTTAAAAGTCCTAGCTGCTTCAAGCGTCCGCGAAGCTCGATGTTGAACTCAATCAGTGCGCGAGAGATACCTAAACGTGCTGCCGCAGCTTGACCCGTAACCCCGCCTCCGTTTGCAAGAATCAAGACATCAAACCGATCGGCTAACTCGGCGGCAAGAAGTGGTTGGCGAACATAAGCCCTAGCAGACTCATTCACAAAGTAATTTTCGAAAGGTCTGTGATTAACAGTAATCACGCCTTTACCGGGGCGAAGAAAAACACGAGCGGTGGCCGTCTTCCGACGGCCCGTTCCAAGTTGCTGAACTAGCTTAGTTGGCATTACAGTAGGACATCGCAGGCGAAACAGGACACAGCGAAGAAACTATTCCTTTCATAGGCGGAAACTTAAATTGCAAGCGGTATAGGCTTTTGGGCCTGGTGTGGGTGGCTCTCGCCAGCATAAACATTAAGCTTGCGATACATCTGTTTACCCAATTTATTTTTGGGAAGCATACCGGAGATTGCCAATTCCAGCATCCGTTCAGGACGAGTCTCACGCATACGCCGGGCGCCTGTCTCAATAAGCCCACCTGGGTACCCGGTGTGGCGCCGATAGATCTTCTGGTTTTCTTTACCGCCGGTGAGTTTCACCTTGGCAGCATTAATGATGACAACATGATCTCCCGTATCGATAGAGGGCACATAGATTGGCTTGTGCTTCCCCATTAGGAGCATGGCAGCGCGGGATGCGAGTCGGCCTAGGACCGCGTCGTTCGCGTCTATTACGTGCCAAGTCCGCTTAATTTCGGGCTTGGACGGGTATTCGGTACGCATGGACAGACTGATTCTCTCAATTCGAAAGCTTGAACATCTCAGTGTAACGGACCCGGTAAATTCTTGTCAACGCAGGAGAGGGCAGGGGTAGTCGGTAGGTCCGGTTATTAAAGGCGATTTGGTCCTTCAATAGGCACCATAGCTTCAGTTGGTGAGCTAAAAAGCGAAAAGGCTAACTCACATGAATAACCGGGCGGTGACCAGTGT
>CALMAV010000004.1:3448-14318 GCA_937859895.1 uncultured Bryobacterales bacterium
ACGTCGCCTCCTCCCAGAAACAGGAACTTGAATAAGTTGCCGATCGGATTGCCCTCGGTCCACTGAAAGTAGGCATGAGGAATTTGTCCGGTTGTCTGCTCAAGATAAATCAAGAGGGCTGCAGTGGCGTTGGCAACCACAGGACTGCGCGCCCGCAAGAGAGCATGATCGCCGTAACGATAGCCACTGACCTGTAGGACATCAGTAAATTCAGAGCCGTCACCACGCTGAATTTCAACGAAGTAGAGCCGCTCCCCTGGACGAAGATTGTGTAAAGTTCGAGTCTGCTGATCCGCCTCATCGAGCGTTTGTGCTGTTTCAACTTGCGAGTGTCTGGACACAAGACGCACAGTTTGGTTATTGTTCTCCGTTAACAGACGCTCAGCTTCTTCATCCATGCTGACGCCTGTAATGCGCAATTCAGTAGACCGGACAGCTCGGGAGATCAACGAAGTGACAACGATGGTGGCGATGAATATGAGCGCGATCTTAAGACCATCGGGTCGCTCCCGGCTATTCTGGACCGTTGTGTAGAGGAAGACCAGGCTGATAGGGAGATAGAGCCAGCGCCGTCTGGAATGCCAGAAACTGATAGTAACTGCTATGGCAGCAGAGGTGATAAGTACCAGAACACCGGTTGCATAAGCGCCGCCCTGGGCGTCAACGTTCGCATGGAATTTGAGGGTGACGATAACAGAGATGGCCAGGAAAACGAGAACCAGCGGACGCGACGCAAGAGCCCACTCGGGAGCCATGCCAAACCGCGGAAGATAGCGCGGGATCAAATTGAGCAGGCCGGCCATGGCAGAAGCACCGGCGAAAGCAAGTATGAGAATCGTGCTGAGGTCATAGATGGTGCCGAACGTGTTCCCCAGATAGAGGTGGCCCATGTAGGCCAAGGCGCGCCCGTTAGCAGGGCCACCATCCTTGAATTTATCGGGCGAGATCAGCACCGTAGTAACTACGCTGGTTGCCATGAGAAAGACACTCATGATGACTGCGGCGGTGACCAAAAGCTTGCGGGTATTGCGCACCCGAGTCGCCTCATCTTGTCCCTCGATTAGCGGCATCACTGCGACGCCTGTTTCGAAGCCGGACAGTCCAAGGGCCAACTTGGGAAATAAGATAAGCGAAACACCAATCATTGCGAGTGGACTGGATTGCTGAGCCCGCAAGGTGGTTTCCCAGTGCAGGAGGGCTTCCGGATGCAGATACAACTGCCAAAATGCGACAGCTGTGACAACCACGTTCAACGCCAGATAGACACCTACCAAGACAACTGCAATGCCAATGGCTTCTTTAAACCCTCGCAGGAAGATGGCCCCGAGCAGAGCCAAGAGCAGCAGTGTTATCCCCATCTGGCTCTTCATCCAAATTGGCGTAAACGGATTTTGTACAAAGTGAGCAGCTGCATCGGCTGCGGACAGAGTCATCGTAATGATGAAGTCCGTAGTGGCAAACCCGAGCAGGACAAGAACTAACGCCTTACCGCCCCATTGCGGGAAAAGCCGCTCCAGCATCGCGATGCTCCCCTGACCCTTGGGACTGGCGCGAGCAACATTCTTATAAACGGGAAGCGCACCAAAGAGCGTAATCAGTACGAGGATCAGGGTAGCCAGCGGGGAGAGCAGCCCGGCTGCCAAGAAAGCGATTCCCGGTTGATAGCCGAGAGTCGAAAAGTAGTCCACGCCGGTGAGACACATGACACGCCACCACGGGTGATGCTGCTCCGGCTCTCCGCCCACGCCTTTCGGCAGGCGGAGATCAGATAGTAACCAATCAAGAAAAGTAGCCAAGGGAACTTACAATATACGACTAGCGAGATTATTCATCGGATTCTTCTTCGCCTTGTTCCGGCTCTTCCTCATAATCCTGGTTAGCTTCGTCTAGCAAAGGAGTTGAGACAACGGTGAGCAGTTTGTCAGTTTTCTCCTCTTCGGCCAGTGTCTGAGAGAAGAGCTTGACCAGCTTTGGATTCCCAATCTTCTCAGCCATAGTGCGAAGAGTTCCATACCCAGCCATCTCATAATGTTCAACTCGTTGAACGGAAGCAACCAAGGTTAGGTCAGCTACGACGTCTTCCTTTTCTTTACACTCTTCAATGTGTTCCTGTGCTTCCTCAATTAGGCCCTGCATGGCCTTACAGGGCTTAGCTTTTGCTTTCTCGCCTAGTAGTTCGAAGCCTTTTTTCAGGCGGTCGACTTGACCCTTAGTCTCTTCTAGGTGCTTAATCAAAACACCCTTCAACTTCGGATGATGGGCGGCCTTGGCAAGTTTGGGGAAAGCTTTTACGAGTTGACCTTCGGCGTGAAGAAGGTCCTTCATCTGGTCTAGAACTAATTCCTGCAGTGCTGACATTTAGTATGCCTCCGAGAGGGAGACGCTAACACGGGCATGGTGTTTCGTAGTTCAACAGAAGTCAAGTTGGAGTTGTTATCCAAGCTGCTCTCAACCACGTAGGATTCGCCAAAGAGGGGGCGTGCGCTTCTGCCCTAGGAACTTCGTTGTGTCAGAAGGAAAGTCCTTAGAAACAGAAAGTGGTTTTTCGCGGGCAGCAATTCTATCGACCGCTGCCCAGAGAAACAGGATGGTTCTACTTTGGCTTCTTCTTTCCAAACTGCTGGAGAATTGAGTTAATCGGATCGTTGTTTTGCGTGTTAGAAGCTCCCTTACCGTCCTGCTTTTGTTGACCGCCGCCGAGAACTTGATTGAGAATTCCCGAAGCACCTTGTTTGCCCGCAATTGCGCCGACTATGCCGGAGGTAAGTCGCGTGGGATCACCTGATGTCGGCAGAAGATTGTTTAGCTTCATTCTTGCAAGTGCCTGGATATCGGGGGTGATGATGGGGTGGGCAGTGCTGCCCGTGACCAATACCGGCAGAACAAGTTCACCTTTGTTGTTAGCGAGCGCAGTGTTAAGGTATCCGCCGATGCCTGAGCCTCCAACTGATTGACTCGTTCCGCTGTTCAGGACTGCATTCATGTGCAGATCCAGTCCCTGAGTAACCAGATTGATCGAACCGTTAGCAGAAAGTGAACCGGCACTCAAAGCTGCAGTTAAATTATTGCTGGAAGCGAGGCCATCTTGAATATTCAGGGTGCCCGACAGGCGCTTCAGATCAGTTCCTGTCCCGGAAGCCTGCGCAGGAGAACTATTCAGAAACTTACCAACCCGCGAAATCTCATTGAGTATGTTGACGTTTTTCAACTTACCGTCAGCAACATCGAACGCGAGGGTTCCATTAAGAGTCTTTGCAAGATCAGCCGTAGCGGTTTCCAGGGTGAACCCCAAGTTGGCATCGGCAGTCAAACGCCCATAAAGCGTGTCGTGCACTGAACTCAAAGAGGAAAGCAGGGCATTGCTGTCGAGCCCTGAGAGCTTAGACTTGACATTGAAGACTGGCCTAATAGGCTTTGTGTTGATGGAGATAGTGCCAGCTTCTTTACCTCCAAATAGGTCTGCAGTAACCGGGGAGAGTTCAATCAGCCCGCGATTCAACTTACAAGTAGCGCGCACATTTGTAAGTAAGATGCTTTGGGCTTGAATGGCATTGGCAGAAAGGGTTCCTGACCCGGTAGTCTGATCGATTAGGCTCTCTCCATTCGAAGAAGCCGCCGTATGCTGACGTGAGTTAACCGGGGCGGTGCTCGGTTTGGTGAGGTTCTGGAGGTCAGCGGTATCAATTTTGTCCGCCGCCAGCGCGAACTGCACTTGAGGCGCAGAGAAATTCTTGGCTGTGAGATTACCGGTAATCCCAGTTGCGCCAACCGTAGACCTTAGATTCGAAATAGAGACACTATTCCGCGCAAATTGCACATTTGCAGAGTGCACGGCGACAGGCTTATTCAAACTAGGGCTGCTAATTTGAGCATCGGTAACTTGCGCGTTGCCGGCAACATTCAGGGCAGAGGTGTTTGATAAAGGTCCTTGTGCGTGAACGTCAAGCGTAAGGCGGCCGGAGGCGGACGCTCCTTTACTCGAATCGAAGCCATAGGCTTTGGCCATATCGAGGAGTTCCGCAATATTAGCGTTGTTCGTCTTCAGTATCGCATCAATTGCGCGATTGGGGGTTTGGTACTGAGACAGTGCAAACTGAGCATTCAGAGAAGTTGAGCCGCTGTGAGCATCAAATGGATTGGACTGAATCGCTTGGGGAGAGAGCGCAAGATGAATAGCCGGGATTGTAACGGGCTGTTTGATCTCTCCTCCGCTGATGTTCAGCGTACGCGCATCGAGCGTGCCCGAAAGTTGCGGTCCGGACGTAGGACCGGTCGCTGTTACATCGGCGCTTAAGACGCCTTTCACCTGATAAGCCGTATCGGTAGCCACACCAGCGGCGGCAGCAAGCTTGGCTAGCTCCTCAATGGACGAATCATGGGTAACTACGTGCATGTTGACGGTGCCAGGCTTAGTCCCGGTATTTGCTGTGCCGTTCACGTTGAATGACGTTTGACCAAGTCCAACCGAGGAAGGCTTTACCTGAATAACGTTTGTCGAGCGATCGTCAACAAGGTCGTATCGGGAGGAAATAGGATATCCCAACTTTTTACCTTGAAGAACCGCGTTGTCTAGCTTGAGATCACCTTTGAGGAGGATGCGCTGACCTTCGGTGGACACGTCGGTACTAACCGTTGCCACCCCATCGTCATCCTTAGGAACCAGACCAGGAGTAAGACGGTTCAAAGAGGATAGAGTAAGTTCCTCCGCTGTCAGATGACCATTAATCGGCGTAGCTGAACTTCCAGAAGAGAGGGGGCCTACTTTACCTTTGAAGCTGAGAAGCTGCTTGCCCTGTCCGGGCAGATGAGCGTCCAAAGCAAGATCGAACTGCTTGTGCGGACCGAAGTTGCGAAGGTCAACGTCTATGTGATCGTAAACAGCACGGGGCTCTTTCGCCATCAGATCGGTATAGGCGATCTGACCGTCAACGACCTTAAGCTGACCCAGGGTAAAGTCGGAACTGGAGGAGGTCTGAGAGTGGTCGGCTAAACCTAAAGACGAATAGTTCCAGGTGCCGGACGCATTGCGGATGAGTTCAATCTTTGGCTGGCCTAGCGTTAGATCATTGACGGCGACGTTACCACGAAGTAACGAAAAGAGACCTACGCTGATGAACACGTTATCAGCGGTTGCAAACGGCCGGGGCGACTTGAAGGCGGAATCTTCTGCCACAGTCAGGCCAGCCACGCTGACCGACAGCGGGAGAAGTCGAAGCCCCAGGTGGCCGAGCGTTACTGGCCGATTCAGTTTCTTCTGGATCTGAGCTTGTATTCCATCGTGATAGCGGTTCACGTTGGCAGCCGCTAAAAAGAAGAGACCGACCACTACAACCAGCAAAATCAGAACTATTACTAGAATGCGTCGCATGGGACTATGATGCAGAAACAGAAGCTCAGTTGCAAGCTTCGAATGGAACAATAACTATCGTTCAGGAGCGGCCATCTTGCTTCGCAAGCTTCAGGCTTACGGTTGTCGCTGTGCGGATTAGCGAGTTGTGTGGATTGTTCAAAGTGCCGATAGTTGTTCACCACCACATGGCTGAAAAAGGCTGTATAGGGTGTGTTGAGGTTGACGACAGTCGAATTGATTCAGGCCGACAAATCCAACACTGCCACTCATTGAGTTCGAGGATGCTTTCAGCGGAAATGTCTTTTGGGCCTTGGTCGTGGGTGAATCCTGAGAGAATTAGCGTCGCTTTTGGTTTGCTGATGCGAGCCAGATCCGGGCTTAGTAAGTTGATGACAGAAGCGCTGATATTGGCAACAATCAACTGTACAGATGCAGAGGCTATGGCATCAATGCTTCCCTTGTAAACCAGGGTGCCTGGCGCAGACTTGCGGGTAAGTTCCAGAGATAAATCATCGATATCGCAGGCAGTTATCGTACCTGCTCCAAGGGCATGGGCAGCCGCTGGAATGATGCCGGATCCTGAACCAACGTCGAGCAGTGGAGAGCCGGGCTGAAGATATTTCTCTAGAGCAATCAGGACAAGTTGAGTTGTCTCGTGCCGGCCACTTCCGAACGCGCTCGAAGCTTCTATATTGAGCCGAATGCGTCCGGCTGGTGTAGGACAAGTGTCTAACCTTTCAGTTATGAAAAAGCGGGTGCCAGCAAGAACAGGTTCGGCTGGGGCGAGATGACAGAGAGCTTCTGACGGCCCTGGCATATACTCAGACAGTTCAGCCAGGTACCTTGAGGTAATTTGTTTGAGATCCGTCTCGTCATCGAAGAAAACGGTAAGAACGTCTCCATTTTCGATGATCCCCAGCGTTCCTAGCTTCCATAGCTCCGTTGCAAGTTCGTCTGTTAGGGCGTGACTTAGTTTCAGCAGTTGCAATAAGTCAAATGTAGCTGGAACGAGTCGGTCCCAGTTTTAGAAAATAATTTATCTCACTTGTTTTCATACAGGTGCACGGAAATCTTACGGTTCAGCCGCACACGTGCTCGGCTACTGTTGAGCACGTATGAGGCTCACGGAGACAGGGCGGCGCGGCGGACTTGCTGGCGAAGCAATCTGCTGGACGCATAGTCACCTTCCCTCACAAAGCCTTTTTCAGAGCCTGCCATTTCGATTTAAAGGTTTTTCAGGACCAGTTGGATCGGGTAAGAGCGCGGCGCTCTGCTTCGAGATCATTCGGCAGTGTTTCATCAATCGAGGCCGGCGAGGAGTGCTGGCGGCGCCTACGTTTTCGATGCTGCGAGATGCGAGTTTGGCGGCCTTACAGAGCTTTCTCGAAAGTCAGGATGTCGGTTATGAACACCGTAAGGCTGACGGGGAGATAACAGTAAGCGGTTCGGCCAGTGTTGTTTTGTTGCGCTCACTGGATGAGCCTGAGCGGCTTCGCGGAACTAACTTAGCTTGGTTTGGAATTGATGAACTTTCGTACGCCCGCGAGGAGGCTTGGCTTCGCCTGGAGGCGCGCTTGCGAGACCCCCAAGCGAGCAGCTTATGCGGGTTTGGAGTCTGGACACCACAGGGACATGACTGGATTTACAAACGGTTCCTACACGACGCAGTAGCCGGTTATGGGTGCGTAAAGGCCAAGCCATTTGAGAACCGCCATGTGCTGGATAAAACGCCCGACTACTACAAGCGTTTAGAGAGCAGCTACGATCCAAAGTTTTATCGGCAAGAGGTGTTGGGCGAGTATCTCAACAGCAGATCAGATCGGGTTTATCACTGCTTTAACGCCGGTATTCATGTCATCAAGCATGCCTACGACAGAAACAAGCCGCTGCTGTGGGCGTTGGACTTTAACGTTGCTCCAATGAGTTCGGTCCTTTTGCAGTGGCATGAAGAGCAGCTCGTGGTTATTGACGAGATTATTCTGGAGCGCGCCACGACGCAGGAGGCTTGCTCGGAATTTGAGAATCGGTACCGATCGCACCAGGGCGGGCTGGAGATCTACGGTGATGCAAGCGGGCGCAACATGCACACCACGGGGTCGAATGATTACGCCATTGTTCAATCCTACTTGCACCGGATAGGCATTCGGCCTGTAAAGATTTCCGTTCCGTCTAAGAATCCACCAGTGCTGGATCGGGTCCGTAAAGTGAACTCGCTACTGACTAACGCTGCTGGTGAGATCACGCTATTGGTTGATTCGCGCTGTAAGGAACTGATTAAGGATCTGGAAGAAGTCTTGTTCAAGCCTGACTCCGGAGTTGTAGATAAGGATCGCGATCCAAAGCGTACACATGCCTCCGACGCCATGGGTTACGCGGTTTGGGAGCTGTTTGGGTCACGCCAGAAGATCGGCGAAATGAGTACGCGACTGCTGTAGGGCTAACGGAACAGGTGATGAATGATTGAGATTGATCGGGAACATCCGGACTACAAACGGCAACGCCATATGCTGCAAAGCTACCGCGACCTGTATAGAGGTGGCTTGGATTTCAAACAGCGATCAGCAGAGTACTTGCTGCAACGGCAAAAAGAGCCACTTGACGTTTACGGGGAACGGCTTCAACGAGTGTTCTACCAGAACTATGTAGGTTCTATTGTTGACTGGTACGCCTCTACTCTTTTCCGCCGTGAACCAAGTATTCACTTTTGTAACGGTTTGGAAGATGGGCAGAAGTTTTTCTCCGGCTTCGTAGACGATTGTGACCGGAAAGGCACGAGGCTGTCGACCTTTTTCCGCCAGTGCTTGATCGACACTCTGGTTGCGGGTGAGACCCATATCCTAGTGGACTTCCCAAGAACAGGCGAGATTCCTTTGAATCGTGCGGAGGAGGACGCATCAGGGGTGTCGCGTGCTTATCTAGTGCAGTACCAGGCAGAGAATCTGATCAATTGGAGCGCGAACGAGCGAGGAGATTATGACTGGATCGTACTGCGGCAGAAGGTACGACGACAGCCGCGAATCGACTCGCCAGAGGTTCTGGATGAGACCTACTGGCGTTACTATGACCGCTCAGAATTTCGGACTTACAGGCGCATTGAGAGGCAAGATGGCACTGCAGACATCGTCCTGATTGACTTCGGGCCCCATGCGTTCAGCCGTGATAACCGGGTTCCCTTAACCACCATGCGGGTAAGTGATGGCCTTTGGTTGATGAATAAGGCTGCCAATCTGCAGTTGGAACACTTCAACAAGTCAAACGCTCTTGCTTGGGCAATCACCATGGGCTTATTCGCAATGCCGGTCATCTACTCCGACCGTGAATGGAATCAGATCGTCGGTGAAAGTTACTACATCCAGCTTGGACCAAGTGATAGGTTCGGGTGGACCGAGCCTGACGGGAAAGTCTACAAAATTGCCGCAGATAACCTTGAGTCTTTAAAAGAAGAAATCTACCGGGTCTGTTACCTCTCCCAGGCATCTGGAGAACAGATTAGTGGACATGCTCAATCTGCTCTGAGTAAGCAGATGGACTTTGCCATTACTCAAGAGGTATTGCGGGCATATAGCTCAGTTATCAAGGATTGCATCCGGCAAGTTCTTTCCGCAATTAGTATCGCTCGTCAGGACGGTGTGGCTATCACGGTCAGCGGTCTCGACGAGTTCGATATTGGAGACTTTGCGGCCGAGCTACAGGATGCAAAGAGTCTTCTGCAGATTGGGATCGAGTCCCCAACCTTGCGGAGGCAAATTTACCAGCGATTAGCTGCGAAGTATCTCAGTGATACCCGGCAGGAAGTTAAGGACCAGATTTCACGTGAGATAGATGCGCAGTTTAGGAATTAGGAGGGGCCTATGTCAGAGCTAGATCCGATGGCAGTTCAGCCGTCACCACCAACAGATGTTCGAGACGTTGTTCGCCAGACGGTGGAGGAGTTCATTCGGGGCGAACACCAAAAAGCGGAGCCTGCTTACAAGGCTGAGTTACAGGAAGAGCGCAGACGCCGAGAGGGTCTGGAAGCCAGGTTGAATCAATTAGTTGAGGAGAATCGCAAAGCTCGCGCACAAACAGAAGAACTGGACCGGAACTCTCAGATTCGGACAGAGTTGCAACGTCTTGGTGTAGCTAAGGTTGATCTTGCCTTTCGGGCAGTAAAAGACGACATTATGCGAACCGAGGACGGTCGCCTGCTGGCGAAAGGGCCTGATTCTAAGCCACTACAAGAATTCCTAGCGGGCTTTGTGCAGGAGAATCCGGAGCTGTTACCTGCTCGGATTGCTGGCGGAAGCGGAGCACAAACGCCAGCTAAGGCTGCAGTTCCTAATACATCTCTCGTCGAAATGAGCTCCATTCGACCGGGCATGAGTAAAGAAGATTTGGATCGCGTGCGGCAGGAAATTGCACGGCTCACCTCACAGGCAATCAGAGGTTAACAGAAGCTTTCCGATTCGGGATTGCTGCTTCCAGCCAAGGAAGCTTTCACAAGAACTTACATCGAAATGGAACAAATAGGAGAACTATGTCTTATATAACTTCGGCTAACTTAGCAAATGCAATTGTAAAGTTAGTTGCCGCGGATGCACTCCCTGCGCTGACCGGAAACCTTGTTATGGGTAACCTAGTTAATCGCGACTACGAACCGGTACTTGCTCATGCCGGCGACACAGTGAATGTGCCAATTCCGCCTGTTCTAGTGGCGAACAACATTGCTGAGGGCGGTTCGGTTATGCCCCAGAATCCCAGCTTGGGCAACGCACAAATTGTTCTAAATACGCACGCGGAAGCTACCTTTCAAATTCCGGACGTGACAAAAGCCCTCGCTTATCCCGAGTTGCTGAAAGCTTATATGCAACCAGCGGTAGTGGCGATTGCTGAACGGGTCGAGCGCGACCTTCTGGGCTTATATGGGCAGTTCACTTCGAACACCCCTGTCGGAACCGCTGGTTCGCCAATCACAGAAGCAACCATCGACTCTGCAGAAACTGCTCTGTTTGCTGCCAAAGTGCCGGCGAGTGCTCCGAAGTATTTGATCGTAGACTCGAATGCCTACTCTGCGATTCGTCAGATTCCACGGTTCAGCGAGTATTACTCTTCGGGCGATGCAGGCCTCAAGGCCCTTGTAGAAGGCAACGTCGGAAAGATGAAAGACTTCTTCATCTTCCGTTCGCAATATGTGCAGGCTACCGGAAGCGCCACTGTTAACACGCATAATCTGGCGTTTACCCGAGATGCGATCGGCTTAGTTGTCCGACGTTTGCCGCAGCCACTTCCGGGAACTGGTGCAGTAGCTGAATATGCCGAGATGGGAAATTTCGGAATCCGAGTCGTTATGAGCTATCAGCCAAATACACTTTCGCAGCAGTTTACCGTTGACATTCTCTACGGCTGTGGAGTTCTGCGGAATAATTTCGCAGTTCAGGTCAACAGTTACCGCGGAAGGGACTGCAGGCCTTAAAGAGTGGGAGCTCTTAAGCTTCTACTCTTTCGAGAAAGGAAAGTATGGATCTAAAGCAATATTTCCGG
>CALMAV010000005.1:0-3813 GCA_937859895.1 uncultured Bryobacterales bacterium
CCGGGTCGCCCGATGCAAAACGGGCATATCGAATCCTTCAACGGCCGCCTTCGCGCTTGACCTGCTCCCGATAGTTCGCCCGAATTGAAATATGATTTCGGACGAAGGAAGGGAGAAAAGAGTTGCCAAAGAGCAGGCATACGGAAGCGCAAATGATCGGGGCGTTGCAGCAGGTGGATGCCGGACGAAGCGCGGCGGACGTAGGACGGGAGTTGGGCGTCAGCACACACACGATCTACGCCTGGAGAGCCAAGTACGGCGGCATGAAGGGGAACGAGGCACAAGAGGCCAAGCAGTTGCGGGAAGAAAACGGGCGACTGAAGAAGATGCTGGCGGATGTGATGCTCGACAAAGACATGCTGCAATCGGTGATACGAAAAAGCGGATGGAGCTCGTAAGCAGGAGGCAAGAGGTGAGGCACTTGATGGAGAACTATCAGGTTAGTCAGCGCCGGGCTTGCGGGCCGTTGGAAGTACCGCGTTCTTCTTTTCGCGATGAACCGCAGCGGGATGACGGTGTACTGCGAGGGAAACTGATTGAGTTAGCGCGGGAGCGGCCGCGTTTCGGATATCGCCGCTTGCATGTCCTCTTACAACGGGAGGGTCAATCGATTAACCACAAACGAGTGTGGCGGGTGTATAAAGCCGCCGGGCTGAGCGTAAAGCGGACACGCCGGAAGAAGTTGATCCGCAATCTGCGGCCTGCACTGTAACTGCATGCTGCCAATCAGGAATGGGCGTTGGACTTTGTCAGTGATGTGCTGCACGCAGGAAGAACGTTTCGCGTGCTTAGCGTGGTGGACAGCTTCACGCGAGAATGTCTAGCACTGGAAGTAGATACGAGCATGGGAAGTCAGCGGCTGACGCGTGTGCTGGATCGGATTATTGAACAACGCGGGTTGCCGCGGGCGATCCGCTCAGATAACGGACACGAACTAACATCGCGTCATTTTCTGGCTTGGTCTATCGAAAACAAAGTAGACTTGATTCACATTCAGCCCGGCAAGCCGGTACAGAACGCGCATGTAGAGAGCTTTCACGGGCGCTTGCGGGACGAGTGCTTGAACGTCAGCTGGTTCTGGAACTTATTCGATGCCAGACGTAAAATCGAGGCGTGGCGAAGGGATTATAACGGCCTTCGGCCGCATTCAAGTTTGGGGTACCGAACGCCAGAGGAGTTCGCGCATCAGGTCGCCCCTTTGCCTTCTACATTTTCGGGTAGCACTCCGCCGGGCTCGCCTCAAGGCCAAGCCCTCCGGGCCGCTCCGCCGGCCTTGACCCGAGCCCGGCTACGTGCTCAAGATGTCTATCAAGAAGGCGAAGCGGCTTTGTGTAGTTGACCCAAAACCCGAAAGCTGTACCGATGTGAACTGGAGTAATCGTAAGCGGTTGAGGTTCTCGAAGATAGAGGAGGACAGTCGACATGCCGAAAAAAGGACACACCGAAGAGCAGATTATTGCTGCTTTGAAGCAGCACGAGAGCGGAGAGAAGACCGCTGATATCTGTCGCAAGCTGGCCATTAGCCAGGCCACGTTTTATCTATGGAAGAAGCAGTACGCGGGCTTGGGTGTACAAGAGCTCCGGGAGATGCGGCAACTACGAGAGGAGAACAGCCGCCTGAAGAGATTAGTGGCAGACCTCTCGTTGGACCGGCAGATCTTGCAGGAGATCGTCTCAAAAAAGCTGTAAAGCCTCGCCAGCGATGCCGTCTGGCGAGGTGGGCAAAAGAGGCATATCAGATTCCAGAACGACGAGCCGCACGACTTGTTCAGGTTGCCTGGAGCACGATGCGGTATCGAAAACGAAAGGGCTTGGGAGAGCCATTGCGGCGGCGTTTGCGGGAATTGGCGGCAACCCATGTGCGGTATGGATATCGGCGGTTGACAGTGCTGCTCCGCCGGGAAGGATGGAAAGTGAACGCCAAGCGGGTCTACCGGCTCTATGACGAAGAGAACCTAAAGGTACGGAGTGTGAAACGCAAGAAAATTGCGCGCCGGCAGAGAGTTCCGCAAGGGCAGGCGGCACGCCCGAATGACTGCTGGTCGGCTGATTTCGTCAGCGACAAACTTTCTGATGGCCGCTCCATTCGTATCTTGACCGTCGTCGATCAGTTCACGCGCGAGTGTGTCTGGCTGCAAGCTGATCGCTCGATGAACGGGGGTAAAGTGGTGGCAGCACTCAACCGTGCCATGGCGGAACGAGGCCGGGCGCCGCGCAGCCTCACTCTGGACAACGGCAGCGAGTTTGTCGGACGTGCCATGGAGGCTTGGGCTATGGAGTCCGGGGTGCAACTGTGTTTTATTCGGCCTGGACGGCCGGTCGAGAACGGGTTTATCGAAAGCTTTAACGGGCGGCTCCGTGATGAATGCCTGAACGTGGAATGGTTTGCTTCGCTCACCGACGCGCAGGTCAAACTCGCCACCTGGCGGGATCACTATAACCATCAACGTCCTCACAGCGCGTTAGATGATCGCACACCGGCTTGGTTTGCGGGATTGCACGGAACCCCGACACCGCGCTCCGCCCTTCCCACCTTGGCTAAGGCAAACGGCGAACCGCGTCAAGGGTTCGCTTCGCCGGCTACCGCCGCCCTTGACCCGGCCCACCGTTTGCCTCAAGATGTCTTACAGAAGGGCGAAGCGCTTTTCCGCATCGCTCAAACCAGAGACTCTCTCTTGAGTCTTTGGAGTGATTTTCAGGCCCGCTACGCGGGCTCAGGAGAACTTTGACCGCCTGAAATCCTAGTTTCGCCTGGTACGAGCTTTGGGAGCGGGTCAAGTGGCGGTGAAGTCGGATAGTTATTGGACGAACTTTGGGGGCAGATCATTTCCGCAACCCAGTAAGGATAGTTTCCGCTACCGTCAATCGTGCAGTCTCCGGTCTCACCGTCGCAGCTATTGCCCCAGTAGAGAGGATTCTGGTAAGCAAAAGCAGTTATTGCGAAATGATCAGTTCTCAAGTCATAGTCGTGCCATGGTGTTGCGTTCTCGGTCAGGATCGTAGTTGTATCGTTGATCTTTTCAGAAAATACTACGTTGCCTTCATCAAACAACGTAGCTGCATTACCTGGGTCGTAGTAAACACTGGCGAGCGGGTCCAGGGTAGTAACAGATTTAGTTGTAACAACTCCGTTTGTTATAGAAAGGGTTGAGAATCCCTGAAGGTGCCCATCGGTAGTCTGACCCGTACTGGTCGTGCTTACCTCTGCAGTAGAGCCAAACTGACCCACTACAAATGTAAGAGCAGGAGACGCTGTGTTATTTCCTACTGACCAAAGCTGGGTGTAACTACCAATCCAGGCGGTCTGTTCTATTCCGGAAGTCACGTACTTACCGGTAGGATCTGTTTGGCCTACCTGATTCCGGGGCCCGCTATTTTGAATGTTATAAACAGGCTGGTTCGGTGGGCCGTAAACCGTATATTGATAGGTATCTCCGACTGCGAAGCTAGGTGAAAGGTCGGGGTGAGTCAGATTGCTCGCTATTACAGCAGCCAAGCTTACTGAAAAGCTAAGGCTTGGACTTGCTTGAGCACCGCCGACATACCAGGTCTGGGTATAGCTGCCAGCCCATGCAGCTTGCTCTACGCCGCTTACCTGAAAATTCCCGCTCGCATCCGTTTGTCCACCTGTGCCATGGGCCCGGAATTTTGCACATTGTATACCGGCTGATTCGGATTTCCAACAACTATGTATTGGTAAGTGTCACCGGCTAGAAAGTTTGGCGCGATATCTGGATGAGTTAGATTGTTAACCGTCACGGTAGGTGCAACTTGTGCCGAAGCGACAGTTGCGAAACCTGTCGTGAACAGAAG
>CALMAV010000005.1:3823-15350 GCA_937859895.1 uncultured Bryobacterales bacterium
CGCTAGTCCCTCGTGTCGGTACAAGTTGTTCTGCTGCCGAACCAAAAAGCCTCAGTAAGAGCATTGCTCTCTCCCTACTAAAGTTAGATGACTTACTAACAAGGACCTAAGCGGCGCCCGCATTCGACTACGGAAGGAGCGGTAAGGCCGTCCATCAAGTAAGCCACAGATTTCACCCGTATTGCAAATACTTTCTCGCGATTCTAGACAGCCCTTTACCAAGCGCCCAACAGCAAACAAATCCTTCTTGCTCGCGTAAGGTATACGATTTCATATAGACAAGGAATTAATTTATGAAACGCGAAGGCATCTCCAGACGCTACTTCTTCTACGGCTCTCTGCTCGCAGGTGCTGTCCCTCTTGGGGGATTCGGGGGTGTGCCCTCGCTGAGTCGGTTGGGCTACAAGTCTCCTAACGAAAAGCTCAACATTGCTTCCATTGGCGCCGGTGGGAAAGCTGCTGACGACATCCGCAACTGCGCTGAGACTGAGAACATCGTCGCCCTCTGCGACGTGGATGATACGCGCGCAGCGAACACCTTTAACGCGCATCCGAACGCGCCTCGCTACCGCGACTACCGCGTCATGCTCGAAAAAGAGAACAAGAATGTTGATGCTGTTATCGTCACCATTCCTGATCACATGCACGCCGCGGCCGGTATCGATGCCATGCAGCTCGGCAAACATGTCTACGTGCAGAAGCCGCTGGCCCACACTGTCTGGGAGTGCCGCGAGTTGGCCAAGGCCGCCGAGAAGTATAAGGTTGCAACCCAGATGGGCAACCAGGGCTACTCGAACGAAGGCACTCGCCAATGCGCAGAGATGATCTGGTCTGGCGCAATTGGCAACGTCACCGAAGTTCATGCGTGGACCAATCGGCCGGTCTGGCCACAAGGCATCAAAGATATGCCAACGCCCTCGCCGGTTCCTGGAACGCTCGACTGGGATCTCTGGCTCGGTGTTGCCAAAGAGCGCCCATACAGCGAAGATTATCTGCCTTTTAGCTGGCGCGGATTCTACGACTTTGGTTCGGGTTCGCTCGGCGATATGGCTTGTCACATTCTGGGCGCTCCGAACATGGCACTACGGCTCGGTGCGCCAACCTCTGTGGAATCGGTGAGTCAGGAAGCTAATACAGATCTGTACTTCCCAGCTAAATCGGTCGTGCGGTTTGATTTCCCAGAGCGCGAAGGCATGCCCGCCGTCAAGATCTTTTGGTACGACGCCATGCGCGACGAGACTCCGAACTTCCCGGGCGCACCCGCTGACCAGATTCTGGGTGATCTGCCCCGCAGCCGGACTGCCCCAAGACCGGCGAAGCAGCCCCTACAAGAACGGCAGATTCAAGGCGGCGTCTTCACCGACAACTTCTTCAACCCAGTAGAGCAGCCGCCACGCCCACCTCGTCCTCAGACCGAGCAGGCTCAGATGACCGAGCACCAGAAGAAAGAAGCCGAGTGGATGAGCCTGATCGGGAAGGGAACTAACGGTAGCCTGTTTAAGGGCGAAAAGGGCATGATCACCACTGGCACTTATGGCGAGTGGACGCGCCTTCTTCCGGTAGAACAGATGCGGGACTACGATTTTCCGCCCGAGTTTCTGCCCCGTTCTCCCGGTCATTATCGAGATTGGATTCGCGCCTGCAAAGGCGGCACTCCCGCTTGTTCCAACTTCAACGTCTCTGCTCCCTTTACTGAATGGATTGCGCTCGGCGCCATTGCGGTCAAGCTAAACTGCCGTCTCGAGTGGGACGCCGACAAAATGAAGATCACCAATAACTCGCAAGCCAACGATCTGCTGAAGCCAATAACCCGCAAGGGTTGGAAGATTGGCTAGGGCTTCGGCCCGGGCGCTGGCCGCCTTCCTCCTTGCTTACACGCTCGTCCTGCTAGGGCTGCTCACAAAGCTCTCGCTCTGGCTGGACGAGATCATTGATCTTCGCCAGATTCGCGATTCCAATCTGGCCGGGCTGATCGCTCAAGTCCCTTTGAATGCCGGCGGCGTACCGCTCAATTACCTTGCGCGCGCCGCTTCTGTCCATCTGCTTGGCTACTCCGTTTTCTCAGCGCGCCTGCCGTCTCTCCTTTTCAGCGTGGTCGCCGCTCTCGGTGTCTACGTTCTGGCTCGGCGACTGCAACTGCGCTACCCGGTGCTGCCGGTGGTGATCTTTTGCCTGTTCCCCATGCAAGTGCGTTACGCACTGGAGTCGCGCCCCTACTCACAGGCTCTTGCCGTCGCAACCTGGACCACCGCAGTCTTCTTATCGCTCAAGGCTCGCCCAGGTTTTCTGAAGCTCTTGCTTTACACGTGCCTGGTGCTGGCCGGACTGTACACGCAACCCTACACCGTCTTTGTGCCGCTGGCCCACTTGCTCTGGTCATTGCGAGACAGTCGACTGGCCTCGTTAACTGCCGGATCAATCGCAGTAGCAAGCCTGGCGTTTGTTCCCTGGTATCTCTGGGCCTTGCATCTTTGGAACGCTTCGGCCGCAGCGCATCAGCACTATGATTTTCAACCGAAGTCGATCTTAATGCTTTTGAAAGAGCTTGTCGGAGCCGGCTATCTTGGCACGCTGCTCACCGTCCTGATCGCTCTTCTAGCGCTAAGGCCGAACGGCATTCGGTACCGACCACTATGGATCTTGTTCATCGCCTGCGCCGTCATCTTGCCCGTACTGGCGGACCTGCTCTTTGGCTACTTCCTGGCAACTCGTCAATTGATCGCCGTGCTGATTCCTCTTGCTCTCTTGGGCGCTGCCGGGCTGGAGCAGCTTTGGCTTCAAAATGCCCGGCTTACGGCTATGCTTGGTGCCGCTCTTGGCCTCGTTCTATTTGTAGGAAGTATCCAATTCTTTCGGCGACCGCGAGAAAATTGGCAGGCTGCTGCCGTTCAATTGAGCGATGTGGCGAAGCAAGGTGGCTGCTTGCTCTTTGCGCCCCCCGAGTCCGAAGCCTTTTACAGCTTCTTCCTCCCGGACCTCTCTCATCACAACTGCCCTAGCGGTTCAACACCGGGCCGCAGACTCGTTGCGCTTGCAAAAAGCCCATACGGCCCATTGTCTGGTTACGCTCAGGACTTACACCGATTGACTGCTGCCGGCTATCGACAAATCAATGTCCTTTATGGGCAAGAGCCCAAGGTATATCTTTTCGCAAATAGTCAATAGCAGGCACCAAAGCCGGGAACCCACGACTGCTTTTTTCCTTCTAAACTGATATCCGGACACTATGCTGAAATGCGTCGGAAGCTGCCTGTTCTTTATTGCGGCCCTCGTGTCAGGTCAGACTCAGGCGGTCGGTCCTTTCGCCGGCTCACAGCAGACGGTTCCTAACCCGAATGCCAAGCGCTATCCGGTTAGCGGCACGGTAGTAAACGCATTGACCGGCGCCCCCATCCCCCGCGCTTTGGTGCAACTGCAAGGCCCGGAGCCCATACGCGCGTTCACCGGCGACGACGGCCATTTTGAAGTCAAAGACGTTCCTGAGGGTCGCTACTCGGTTATGGCCCAGCGACCCGGCTTCCAACCAGCAATGCGCAGCCCAACCGTTACTGTTGGTGCCACAACGCCATCTGTGGAGTGTAAGCTCCAGCCCCAGAGTTCGCTCCGTGGGCGCATCGTCAACTCAGACGGCGAACCGGTCGAGGGCGTTGGAGTGCAGATTCTGCGTCGCGCAGTGACTAACGGGCGGCGTGATTGGCAGATGTCCGGCGCTGCCCGTTCCGATGAAACAGGGGTTTTTGTATTTGAAAACCTCAGCCCCGGCGCCTACCTGGTTCACACCGAACCGCACCAGGTGTTTGCCTCATCGAGCGAAATTGTCGTTGACGGCCGGCACTATCCTGAACTCTACCTTCCGCAATACTTTCCGAACGCGCCCGACCGCTCTTCGGCTCAGGCGATCCAGTTGCAGCCCGGCACCGAGAGCGAAGCTGACTTCTCTCTGGCTGCCGTGCCGGCTTACCAAGTCTCGGGTGTAGTGAGTGATGTCCACAGCTATGGCGCCACCTGTGAGAACGCCGAGGGCGAGCTCGTCAGCAGTGCCTTTCGGATTGACAACCGCACGGGCAAGTTCACTTTGTCACGCCTACCTGCGGGTACCTGCACTCTTATCGTGCGCTCCGGATTTATGCAGCAAACGCAGGCACTCTACGGTGAACTACCTATCAAGATCACAGACAGCGATCTTGATGGCCTGCGGCTCAGCCTTTCGCCTCTGCCTGACATACCGGTGTCTATAGCCGGGAGTGCCAACAACGCTGACAACCCCGGCGCTCAACTGCAACTGATACCGCGCACTGCGGTTGGACGACATCAGGGTTATCAAGCCGAGAAACGAGAAGACACTGTAGCCTTTCGCGGGGTTGCCCCGGGGACCTACTCGGTTACTTCTTTTCCTTTTGGTAACACCTGCCTGGCCAGTATCACCTCCGGCAGCCTAGACTTGATGCGCAATGACTTAACAGTCTCGGCCGGCAATGCCCCTGCACCCATCACCTTTACAATGCGAACCGATTGTGGCACCATCTCCGGTAAACTGCCTGACAATGCGACTCTGGTAAACGCTTTTGTCATTGCGGTCCCAGATGGCGCGCCCGTTATGGCCAAGGTGGGCTTTGCGAACAATGGCCAATTCCAGATTGGCGGGCTCACCCCTGGCGATTACACGGTGTACGCGTTTACAGATATGCTGAATGCACCCTATGCAGAACCCGACTTTCTAAAAGCCGTAGACGGCCAAAAGATTACGGTTGCTCCGAACGACAAGCCAACCATTCAGATCAACAAGGTGAACGAAACAGGTATTGTTCAATGAGACTGCTTGGGTTTGTTTGGTTGTCGGCACTCTTGGCATGGTCGCAACAAGCACCCGTGGAGCCAGCCGTGCAAGCTCCATTCAGCATAGGCGGAGTAGCTGTGAATGCTGGGACAAACGCGCCCATGTCCAAAGCCCTCGTGCGCATTGCTCTGCCGGAAAACCCCGGGGAGAGTCGCATGGTCATCACGGGCCCAGACGGTCGATTTCTCTTTGCCAATCTATCCGCCCGCAAGTTCGTCCTTACCGTAGAGCGTCAAAGCGGACCGCCGCACGCCTTTCTGGCTGACGGGCAGTACTCCACCGCCATTGTCACTGGGCCCGACCAAGATACTACTCATCTGGTCTTTCCGTATCACATGCCCGGGATCATTAGCGGTACAGTCATGGATGCGAATGGTGAGCCCATCCCCAACGCACAGGTCCACGTCTTTGCAAAAACAGTGGTGAACGGCGTACCTCGCGTAACGGCCGCTGGTTTCACACAGACTCGCACTTCAGGAACCTTCACAATTGCGCACCTGATGCCTGGAAGCTATCTCCTCGGTGTTGGCGCGCAACCCTGGTTTGCCAATGGGCTTGCGAACGGGTCTGGAACCAGGATGCACATTCAGCACGGAGTCGATGTTCAAGTTTATTCGGCCGAAGCCGGCCCGCCCGATCCGCAGTTCGACGTTGCCTACCCGTTCACCTACTACTCCGGTACCACCGACCCTGCTTCGGCTTCGCCCATCGCTGTGACCGAGGGCGGCAATACTGCTGTGCAAATTGTTCTCCGGGCAGCCCCTGCCGCGCGCGTCCACGTTTCTGGTGTGGCGCTCAATACGAATATCATGGCAATGCCAATCGGACCTGGCGGACAAGCCGTGCAAGCGTTTTCTGGTCCTATGATGGCCAACAATGGTGGAGGCGAGCTCACCGGATTGGCACCTGGTCGCTACCAGTTGATGATCATGAGCTTCAACGAGAAGTCGGGAGAGAGTACTCGAAACACCAGAAAGATTGTCGACATCGTCGACGGCGCAACGGTCGACGTCTCTAATGGTTCTCAGATCTCGATCAAAGCAACCGTGAAAGTCGAAGCGACTGAGCAGCCACAGAACAAGCTTTCGCTCCTTCTTGTAAACGACACCGGCTATGGTGTACGCGGAGTCGCTGGGCCCAACAACACTTTTCAGTTCCCTCAATCCGGACTCACTCCCGGTTCATACCGCCCATTTCTGCCTAATACGCCGGCTTTTCACGTTAAGACCATCGAAGCAAAAGGCGCCAGGATTATAGGCGGCGAGTTGTCTGTGGAAGACAACTCTGACGTCACCCTGTCGGTAGTGATTGCCAATACAGGCAAAGACGCCAAACTGGAAGGCTTCGCCGTTCGCGACAATAAGCCGGTAGCCGGTGCCATGGTCCTATTCGTTCCGCAGTCGCCCAACTCACCAAACAGCATTGGGCGAGATCAAACCGACAGCGACGGCAGCTTCGCCATGCCAAACCTGTCAGCCGGGAAGTACTGGGCACTCGCCATCGACAACGGCAAAGACCTTGCCTATTCCGAACCTGCTGTACTCAAGCCCTACCTGGCCGACGCACTTTCAGTCACCATCGCGGACACGAACGAGATGCCCACGCTCAAAATTCCGGTTCAAACGCGCCAGCAGTGATAGCTTCCCGCCCTGTTCACACCAGATGCGAAATCCCACCCGCAACCTCCGGGTGCTCAAACATCGATCCCCGCCCATAAAGCGCCTCAAATAAGCTTAAGTCGCGCTGGAGCAATCCTTCATATGCTGCCGCGCGTTCCCGAGTGGGTTCTACCGTTCGACCAAGAAGGCTTGGCGCATCATCTAAATCACTCAGCAAACCCATCTGCTCGGCCGCAATCATCGCGGCGCCTCGACTCGACGCTTCCCGCACCAGGCTCTCCTCGATTGGATGCTCCAGCGCATCGGCCATGATTTGTAGCCAAATGCTGGAGCTGGTCAACGCGCCGCCCGAAGCAATCACCTGCTCAGGACATGGGAACGGCTTAGTTAGTAACTTATAAATCTGCTTAAAGCGTAGTGATACGCTTTCCAGGCACGCTTGCAGAATGTCAATCGGTTTGGTGGAAAGACTAATCCCGGTGATAGTTGCTCTCAGCTCCGGCCGCCAGTAAGGCGATCGCTCGCCTGCCAGGTATGGCAACAATGTCAAGCCATGTATGCCCGGTTCACGCCGGCTGATCTGTTCCTCCACGTCAACTGGTAGTTGAAGCGTGTTGCTCGCCCAGCGAAATACTTCGCCGCCGTTGGAGATTGCACCACCTAGAATGAACCGCTCCCGGTTCACCCGGTAGCACCAGATACCGGAAGGAATCGTAACCGCGTTCTGCTTCACCACCACCCGCATTGCGCCGCTTGTTCCTACCATCAGCGCAAACTGCTTGGGCGTTGTGCAACCGCTGCCAATGCTGTTGCACGCACCATCACCAAACGCTGGATACCACGGAATGCCATGGAGCAAAGGCCAGCGCGCTACCGCAAACGGCAGTAGCGCCTGGCACGGCTCATCCAGCTTCTCTACTGGCGCCAGTTGCTCACGTTCAATGCCCAGAGTGGCGAATAGTTCTTCACAGTAGTCGTTTTTGCGCTGGTCCCAGATGCCCGTCGCTGAGATCATGGAAGTCGATTCAGTCCCCTCACCCGTTAACTGTCGCAGCAGATACTCACCTACCGAGAGCCAACGCGTTGTCCTGGCAAAAGCCTCCGGACGTGTCTCCTTCAGCCAGAGCAGTTTGGCAGGCCAGTAACTCGTATGCGGCATACACCCGGTTACGGCGTGAATCCAGCCACTGTTAAAGATGTCAGTTAACTCCGCCATCTGTACACCCGACCTCGTGTCAAACAGATGGATCACGGGCGTAGTCGGCTTGCCTTCTCCGTCAACGCCGACAAAACAGTGCCAGAAAGTGCTGATGCCCACTCCGGCCGCCTTCAGCCCTCGCGCTTCCATCTGCGCGTGCAAAGTGTCCAGGCACTCAAAGGTCAACCGCACCAGCAAATCGACATCCACCTCCACACTGCCATCGGTCCTCGTTGTCAGCGCATACTTTCTCTGCAACCCGATATCTTCATAATGCGTGAAGTCGGATCCATATAGAAGTGCGCGAACGCTGGATGTCCCAATATCGAGACTGACAATGTTGTCGCCAGAAGGCATCTCGCCAGTATGCTACAGCCGCTGCGTTTGGCGGCCAATTACGCTATGATCCTGTTAAGGACCTACACGTCCAACTGTCTATGACTCGCTCTGCGGGACGAGAGGGTACTGGGCCGGCTGTTCCGCCGCCCCTTCCGCCTAATGAAGACTTGCGCGTTGCCGCACTTCGCGCTTACGACATTCTCGACACTGCCGAAGAAGAGATTTACAACGCCATTACTCAAGCTGCGGCAGATGCTTGCGCTGCTCCCATGGCTTCGCTTACGTTTGTCGACAGCACTCGCCAATGGTTCAAGTCCAAGATCGGCCTGACTGATCGCGAGACTAGCCGCGACATTTCGTTCTGTGCGCACGCCATTAACGGCAACACTCTGTTCGTAGTCGAGGATGCTCAGACTGACGAACGCGTTAAGTCTTACTCGAATGTAACCGGCAGCCCGGGCTTGCGGTTTTACGCCGGCATGCCTCTCATCACGTCAGGCGGCTTGGCGTTGGGAACCTTATGCGTCCTTGACACAGTGCCGCGCAAGCTTACTGAACTGCAATCGCAAACTCTTCGCGCCCTGGCTGACAGCGCCATGCGGGTTCTTAACCTGCGACGCAACTCTGGGGTGGCGCTCTTTGCCAAAGCCGTGGACATGACTAGCGACGGTGTGACCATCTCCGACCTCGCGCCCGACGGCAAGCTCAGGATTCTCTACGCCAACAATAGCTTCCTGCACTTCACCGGCTGCTCCTACCACGAGGTGATCAATCAACTCTGTACGTTTCCAATCTCTTCACATCACTCGGTCGAGGAAGCTTGCGAGACGGCTCTCCAGCGCGCCCAGGCGACCACGGTTGAAGCCAAATTTCACGCGCCTTCCCACTCCTGTCTTTGGGATCGCATCTCCTTTGTCCCTTATGTCGACGAAGGGGGTCGGCTGAAGTACATGGTAGCCGTACATCGTGATATCACCGTCGCAAAGGAAGCTGAGACGCAGTTACAGCAGTTGCATGCAATGCGTACCACTTTGTCCACAGTGGACCATGTGGTGCGCAACTTCATGAATGCTGCTCAACTCTACTCAGAGCATGTCACCTCCGGTAGGGCAATTGAACAGCCTATGCAGGACCTTTTTCATGATGCACTCGAGAAGACTCGCAAGCACTTGACCAGTCTGAATCAACTCTCGGTGTTCAAAGATCGCCCTACTCCCTTCGGCGTCAGTCTTCTTGAAACAAATCCTTGCGAAGATGACTAGCCGATCTGTTTGCAGAGCTCTGCTTTTGCTGTAGGGAGAGTCGGCATAGCTCGCAACACTTCTTCGATTCGCGTCATCACCAGGGTGCGCCGGAGCTTCACACTTGCCTGTACAGATTTAACATCGGCTTGTAACTGGATGCTCGGCGCCACGCTTACCTGTTGCCCTGGCCCGTTGCGGTGTTGTCGGTCCTATACGTTTCAATCTTCGCCTGCTTGTAAGGTGTGTTTCCGTACTCGGCGACAGTGCTTTCATTTCCCGCTTGATCAACTGCTGCCACCCCAAGCACCACCTCATCGATGTTGACATTGGAGAGCTTGAATGTTGTCACGTTGCCCGCAAAGATCTCCTGTTCCCACACCGGCGATGTTGTCTTGCGCACAAGAATTTGATACCCCAGCAGGTCCGGTTCAGGCTGATCGTTGTGCCAGGTCATCACGGCATCGTAGCCCTTCTCATCGTGGCCGCCTCTGCTCAGCGCCGACGTATAGCTTCGTCCTTCAGCCGGTGGCGGAGTTCGCAGCTCTGGCGGCTTGGGCGCCATAGCCAGCGATGCAATCGCAGCCGCGTTGGCCTTTGTCACCAAAGCCGCATACTGCGGGTCCGTGTTCGCGAATGTATCAGTCGCTGTATGCTGATTGTCATAGTTCTCCATAGGCGTTGTAATTCGAACCGCTGGGTATCCAGCTGCCGCAAACGGACTGTGGTCGCCGCCTCTGCCGAACCGGTCATGACGGAAGACCAAATTCACCGAAAACCCTGGCTGGTAACGCTCAGCCTCCGTCTTCAAGTACCGTGCCAGCTGGCGCGAAACCGAGTCGTCCGGATTTGCTGAATACACATTCACATACGTGTTCGCACGTTCCCCATTCGCCTTCACCGAGCTTCCAATAATGTCGTTGTTGAACAAGCCATCGATAATCTGGTGCTTTGCCACCGCAGCCTCCGCATAAAGACTGCTGCCCAACAATCCTTCTTACTCGCCTGCGAACGCAATGAAGACAATTGTCTTTCGAAACTGGAACTGGCTCATAATGCGCGCCAACTCCATTACCGCCGCCGTTCCGCTTCCGTCGTCAGTTACGCCTGGTGCCGGAGCCGCAGTTACCCCTTCGTTATCAACTACGCTTTTGCCGTTCACCATCTTGCGAGGTGTCAAATTGATCGTGTCGTAGTGACCCGTAATTAGTACCTGCCGATCGGGTTCGCTCGTGCCTGGGAGCACCGCCACAACATTCCATAACTCGACATTCTTGAAGTACCGCTTACCGGCAACGCCCGCGACCGGATGCTTGTCAAACGATACCTGCAACCTGGGACTATAGGAGCGCAGCTGTCCCGCAATCCATTCTCTGGCGCCACCAATGCCATGTGTCGGGTTGTCTGTAGGCGAATAGATATGACGCGTCCCGAAACTCTCCAGCTTGCGTTCGATATCGGCGATCCGCTCCGCTGAAACCTGCGACACAATTGATTGCACCTGCGGATTCAAAGCTTTCGGCGGCAGGCTCTGGCTTTGCGCCATACCCATCGCCAGTAGTGCTGATGCTGCGATCCTTGCCCAACTCATTCCACTTACTCTAAGCTATCGGGCGCGCGCGCGCACAACGCCCTAGCCATTACCAGCACAAAATCTCACTACTCAGCGGCTCGGAGGTATGGTGCCATATTAGTGTCTACAGTTTGGAACTCATCTCTGGTCAGTGGCAGCCGATGCCATCTTTCGAGAGCTTCTTCAGGCAAATTCCCAGCAATAGGTGCGTCGCTTCCGTAAAGCAGTCGTTTCATCCCAATTTGGCGCATTCGTTTGACGAGTAAGTCAGCTTTGTCCTCCCACATGCCCGAGATCGCTACGCCTGAGACGTCAAAGTAGACATTTTTCACTCTCGAATCATTCCGCTGGATTGCTTCCGCAAACACAGCCAAAGCGGCATCGATTGCAGGGTCTTCGTAGCCTCCGCCTCCTGCAAGATGCGCAATTTGTATCGTGACGTCCGGAGCTTCTGGCAGCACTTGTTCCAAAAAGATGCGAGCTTCCATTGCGCCGTACCGCCGTTTATGGTCTATGTTCGATCGTAAGTGAACGGCCATCGCCATGCGGTTCTGATTGGCGGCGTGAAACACACGACGGACTTGAGTAAGGTGTTCAGAATTATCTAAATTCACGTCGGAGTTGCCGAAGTGCAGCTTTAGTCCAGTGCGTAAGTTTGAATCTTTTGCACAGCGCGTGATCTCGCCAAGTGCATATGCCCTGAGTGGGTTTACGCTGCAG
>CALMAV010000006.1 GCA_937859895.1 uncultured Bryobacterales bacterium
GCTTTACACCCCGAAGGGCTTCATCGCTCACGCGGCGTCGCTGCATCAGGGTTGCCCCCATTGTGCAAGATTCCCCACTGCTGCCTCCCGTAGGAGTCTGGCCCGTGTTTCAGTGCCAGTGTGGCCGTGTGCCCTCTCAGGCCGGCTACCGATCACCGCCTTGGTGAGCCATTACCTCACCAACTAGCTAATCGGCCGCGGACTCCTCTCCCAGCGCATTACTGCTTTCCCTTTTCAGGCTTATGCGGTATTAGCTTCGGTTTCCCAAAGTTATTCCCCACTAAGAGGTAGATCATCCACGTGTTACTCACCCGTACGCCGCTTTACTCATGGATTGCTCCACTTTCTCGCTCGACTTGCATGTGTTAAGCGCGCCGCCAGCGTTGATTCTGAGCCGGGATCAAACTCTCGTTTGATCTTAATTTTTAGAGTCGTGACCCCACCCTTGCGGGCAGGATCGACTGATTCAAATCGCTCCGGTTATTTACTCAAAGTCTGACGAATTACTTCATTGCGTCCAACTAGATTGTCAAACAACTACGCAGGGACTCAAGCGATATCGGATTGCTCCGCAAAGCCTAAGATCTGCCGGCCTCGAAAGCCGTCTCGGAAGACTTGCACCGCGTCATTCAGGACGTACTGGTCAAGTCTTTCCAGAAAATCGTAGAAAAAACTTATCTTCGGTAGCTTGGTGTTTTACTACAGGACTGCTTGGAGACTGCTATGGAGTCCGAACCACTTAACCTTGGCTAGTTAAGGTTACTACGTACCGGTTTCCCGTAGAGCGTCGTTGACCGTCGCTCTAGGTTTAATTTATCAAACTCATTCAGTTCAGTCAAGCGCGAAAGAATTTTTCTTTTGCTCTCAACCATTTCGCTGCTTACTGCTTGCTGCGACTTTTTGAGAATAACAGAGCAGTGAATCCTCTGCAAGCACTTTCCGTTGACTCTCTTGTGGAAAAGCTTCCACCCTTCTGCCGAGTCTTCGCCAAACGCTCCATATTATGCAGAAATAATTCCTCGGCGCCGGTTTTTCCAACGCTTTTCCAAAAGGCTGGAAGTTCGTTCAGTGCTTCATGCAGCAATAAGTTCGACAAATTCCGCTATCCCTTTGATTAAGACCGGGTGTACGCTCATGACGACTTCTCCGGAAAGGATTGATATGGCAAAATCCGCATTGTTACTGCTCTCGACTCTTGCGGTGACTGCCTACTCGGCCAGCCTGCAGGACGCTACCTACACATCGGCCTATTACAACGTCGCGAGTCCATTCAGCTTTCAACTGAACTCAATCAACAATAACGGCCTGGCAGTCGGTGAGCAAGACAGCCATCAGGACAGCAGGTTTACTGGCCCTGTCTTTTTCGCCTTGGCCTACAACATTCTGACCGGCAGTATCTCGTATCAGCCCACCGTTCCCAATCCGAATAATTCCACTAAGCTTATTGGCATCAACGATACTGGCACCTATGTGGGCTACGGCGCCCCTTCCGCTTATTCTGGCGTGGCCTTCTCTGGTTTCGTGAATTCGGTCCAGACGCCGTATGCGCCTGCGACGCTGTTGAACGTTCCCGGCGCTATCTCCACTTTCCCTCGCGCCATCAATGATGCTGGCGTGATTGTGGGCAGCTACATCAGCGCTGTCAATAGCGTTGAACACGGCTTCATCTACCGCCCTGATGGCAGTTTTCAGACTCTGGTGATCCAGCTTCTCCTAACACGACCCTGGTCGGAATCAACAACCATGGCCAAATTGTAGGAACCTCCAGTGTTGCGATCAGTATTGCGGTCAGGCCTTTACCAAACGGCTTCGTTTATTCGAGCGGATTGTTTGTGCAGCTTGACTATGGCAGCCCGGTAGCTATCAACGATGCCGGAGCCATAGCCTTAACAGTCGATTACAATGCCATTGCTATGCATGTCCCGAATCCAGACCCGAGGGAGTCTGCCGGGATTCTCTACCCGACGGAACGCTCGCCCTACTCTACGGTACAAATCCGTTTTCCCAACAAACGCCGGAAGCAATCAACGGCTTAGCGGCGATCAATAACAACGGCACCGTGATCTTCAACTCCGCCGGTGCGTTTGTCGGAACTCCCGTCGCCCCCGAACCAGCCTCGGTGGTGTTGCTGCTGCTCGGGGCCGGGCTCCTGCTGATTGCTAGCGTTTTTCGAAAACGTTCTTCGCCAAAGTTCTGAAAAGGGGTGAGCGGACGCCTGGATTCTATTAGAGTCCGCGCGGCTACTCCCTGCACTGCTTCCTCGGCACTACCTTACTGCCGGGCAAGATGGCTGGAGGGCCGCGATTCATCCTCTGCGCACCGGCTTGGATCCAGCAGCTTCGCTGGCCATCGCCCGTGAGGAGGCTTTGCGTGCTACTGCGCTTCCTTCGACAACGGCCAGCGCCCTCGAGTAGAGTTGAGGACGGCCGCCCCGGTAGTTACCGTCTTGAGCGCAGTTGAACACTGCGTTTGAGGTTCGATCTCCGTACCTTCGGCGAGCCTGCTCTCCGAAGATCTGGCGTTCCCAAGAGGCAATCTGATGCGCGGTCAGTTTGCCTTGCATGCCGAGATAAGTTCGACATATTCCTCTAGCACTCCGGCCAGACCGGAGGTACGCTAATCACGGTTGCTCCAGAAAGAAATGAACATGACGAAATCGGTACTATTACTGCTCTCAAGTCTCGTAGTGGTCACCCAAGCTGCTACCCTGCAGGATCCCGTCTACACTTCCGCCTACTACACCAGCGTGTACCCCGGCTTTCACGAGCTGAACGCAATCAACAACAACGGGCTCGCGGTCGGCGAGCAATACAACGAGCACCCAAACAGGTTTACTGGCAATGACTTTTCCGCCTTGGCCTACAACACTCTGACCGGCAGTATTTCGTTCGGGCTCGCCGTTCCCAATCCGAATGACTCCACCAGGCTTACCGGCATCAATGACACCGGCAGCTATGTGGGCTACGGCGCCCCTTCCACTTCTTCTAGCGCCTTCTCCGGTTTCGTGAATTCAATCCAGACCCAGTATGCGCCGGCGACGCTCTTGAACGTTCCCGGCGCCATCTCCACTTTCCCTCTCGCCATCAATGATGCTGGCGTGATTGTGGGCAGCTACATCAGCGCTGTCGATAATCTTGAACACGGCTTCATCTATCGCCCCGATGGCACTTTTCAGACTCTGGATAATCCAGCCTCTCCTAACACGGCCCTGGTCGGAATCAACAACCATGGCCAAATTGTAGGAGCCTCCAGTATTGCAATTAGTCCTTCAACAAACGGCTTCTTCTATTCGAGCGGATCACTCGTGCAGCTTGATTATGGC
>CALMAV010000007.1:0-626 GCA_937859895.1 uncultured Bryobacterales bacterium
TTGTAAAGGTATGCATCCAACAGCAACAGAAGTGATCCCAACACAAAAAACAGGTCAGTTTCCGTGCCAAGTTGGATAACAAGCTTGGCAGCGTCATCTTTAACGCTGTAAAAATCAGCCCTAGATGAATGTCAGTTTACGCTGAGGTATGCGTATGGAAGCCAGCCGGTTGTACCTTCCGTCAGCAGCACCAATAATCGGTTGCTGCGCGCGTTAGATTGTGACTCTGAACCCAAACGCGGCGTTGCGGAAAGGGATCCTTCAGCAAACGGATCCCAGTTCGGCCCGAATAGCGTCAGCAATGCGGCCTGTCCACTTGTCCACTTCGTTGTGGGTTTGGGCCTTCAATCATCATTCGGGCAACGGTTAGGTCCCGGAGAATCGCACCACAACCCGCCACTACCCGCGAACTCTGTTTCAGCTCCCAGCGGCAGGCAAGCCAATAATCGATTATTGTTTCCCCCTCTCGAGGATACCTGTCTTCATTGTGTTTTGCGGCCGACTTTAGTCTGAGCGTCTAGGCTACTTATCTTCACGTTTCATTGCGGAAAGCTCAATACCACGGCAGTAAGTTAAAGCTTCATCGTCGGGATAGGGCCACCAAACGCCAAGGATCGAGGATCGCT
>CALMAV010000007.1:636-1059 GCA_937859895.1 uncultured Bryobacterales bacterium
CGGCCTGCTCCGCGTCTTCTCATTGCAAGGGCCGCAGCAGCAGGCGAGGTCTCCAGTTGCGACATCTCGAGACAGTCCATACGAATGAGAATAGATTTTGGAAATTCGAAAGCTACTGTCTGGATTGCCCGTCATTTTGGTACAACTCGGAACCTAAGCTCCAGGATGGTTAGAGACTTCAAGCCTGCAGTGGATTAGCTAGTGTCAGCTTGAAATCGAGATCGCCACACCCAATGCCAGCGCAACGGACGTGACGCAGGTAGGT
Source organism: uncultured Bryobacterales bacterium (assembly GCA_937859895.1). Lineage (GTDB taxonomy): Bacteria > Acidobacteriota > Terriglobia > Bryobacterales > Bryobacteraceae > Bog-105. The sequence continues at coordinate 902 of CALMAV010000007.1, forward strand.
CAGCGATGCGGCAAGCGTATTTGTTTAAGCGGGTCCTTACATCTTGTGCTGCTTTTCTTTAAGGACTCTCCCGCTGCTGTTCTGGGGAGCGACAAATCGTGGTTTATTGCCGGAGCTTCTCTTCGAGCGTCTTGAGATTCCCCTGCGGAACTAAGTTC
>CALMAV010000008.1:0-1417 GCA_937859895.1 uncultured Bryobacterales bacterium
GCTGTCGTCCGTTGCGTTCTCAAACTTTGGCGCTGATGATCGTAACGTGTTCTTCCTGCCCACGTTCATCACGTCGGCTTGGTATCACAAGTTGCTGCCGCCAGATCTGCAGAAGCTTTCAATCGAAGAGATTGCCCAGCGGGCTCGCGAATTTGCGCATGGCGAATATGCGCAGGCCTTGGACAAAGGAGACCGGCTTAGCCCTGAGGAGTCTCGAAGGATTGCCCAAGACATGGCACGGCTCACTGGACTCACGCCCAAGTACATTGAGCAAGCCAATCTGCGCGTAAGTCCGTTCCGATGGTTTCGGGAACTCCAACGCGATAAGCGACGAACAGTGGGGCGGCTCGACTCGCGATTTGAGAGCTATGAAGCCGATGCCGCTGGAGAGCGCACTGATTTTGACGCCAGCGAGGTCTCTTATGAAGGCGCTTACGTAGCAGCGTTCCAGGATTACCTTCATCGTGAGTTGAAGTGGGACAGCGACGCTTACTACACGGTCACGGCTCGTGTTCAGCCTTGGGATCAAACTGGACAACTGCAAGTTGCCGACGTTCTACGTGCAGCCATGACGCAGCAGAGTCATCTGAAAGTACTTGTTCTCTGCGGCTACTACGACGTGGCCACCCCATTCAATGGCATTGAGCACACAGTCAGTCATATGGGACTGGAAGCTCCAGTGCGAAAGAACATCAGCTTCGAGTATTACGAGGCTGGGCACATGATGTACATCGACGCGAAAGCGAATGACAAGCTCCATCGAGATGTCGACAGGTTTATCGACGCGAGCTATCGGCATTAAGACTACGTGGACTCGTAAGAAGAGATGTGCGACAGGATCAACGCTCTGTTTGAAGCACCCCGTGCAGGTCCGAAGATTTGGGCAGGACAACTCTGGGACCCAACTTGGTTTTCTCAATTCGGGCAAATAGGCTGTGGCGAACTATTGAGCCTACACAGGCCAGATGTGGTTCGTAATGCCCTCGGTGCTCTGATGCAAGCCGGAGCCGATGGGGTATCTACGAATACGTTTGGCGCAATACCCTCCGTCATAATTGAGCACGGAGTCTCTCCGGGCATCGCGAAGGAGTCGGCGCTCGAAGTCAATGTGCAATTGGCCCGAAAAACACGTCAGGTTGCGCAACCAGGCGAATGCGCTGTGGCAAGAGGGCGTCGATATCTTGCACGTGTTCGCTGTACGGGCGAAACCAGAGTATGTAAGAGCTATCGCGAATCAAGGTCTCGGTGTACCCCCGGGTTCACTTAGGGAATACATAAAGCAAGTTTAATCTCGCGTTCAGAGATATTTCACTTTTTTATGAGAATCTACTTTTGAGAGCACACAGTGCTGTCATCACTTACGTAGGAGAATAACAATGAAAAAGACAGTATTAGCGCTTCTCATGAGTGCGGCAAT
>CALMAV010000008.1:1427-6786 GCA_937859895.1 uncultured Bryobacterales bacterium
GCCTGTCACTTCTCGCGGGCACTGGCCTTTTCGCCCAGAATACCTCGTCGGGTAGCACTGGCTCCGGCTCGATGGGCGGGACTGATACCGCTACGTCCAAAGCCACCAAGAAGATGAAGAAGAGCAAGAAGAGCAAGAGCTCCGATGGTGGCGCAATGTCGGGTTCCACCACCTCGACCAGCACCTCCAAGTAGTTTCCGGCTTTCTAAAAGCCTTTAGCCAAAGCGGTTTGCAGCAGAGTGTTTGCTGCAAACCGCTTTTTGTTTTTGGAAGACGACCGAAATGTCAGGCGTCCGGAAGATTCAGGCTGCGCTTGTTACGTTGCGGCGGCTCGGGCGGGCTCTGCTCACGCCGAAGCTGCAGGATTAAGTTCATCACCTGCATCTCGATTTGGTCTCGAACAGCCAGATAAACGGATTCTTCCTTACCGATTGGATCTTCCACTCTCCAATCCCTGACCTCAACCGGGCCACGAGAGGGTAGCTTGCGGCCCGACATATTAATAATGATGTCGAAGTTTGCTGGGTCCACCGAGGCCAGATCTTTTGGAAATTGGTGATTGATGTTAATGTTCTTCTCCTCCATAACTTGTTTAGTCAATGGCTGCACAATGGAGGCGGGAGACAGGCCGGCACTTACCGCCTGTAGAACATCGCTCCCGTAGCGAGCAGCAAAGCCCTCAGCCATTTGGCTCCGGCAGGAATTTCCAATGCACAGGAATAAAACGCGCTTTAGCTCAGGCATGATCGCCGCTCCTGCATTGCCTTCTCGACCATTCTGACAAAAAATTGATGTACAGAACTACCGTGGCTCAGTTCAGGATGAAAGGTAGATGCAAGATGAAGGCCGCCTTGTACCAGAACCGGGATCTCGCCAGAGCTGGCGAGTACGGAGACAGCAGGCCCAGTACGGCGAATGATAGGTGCACGAATGAAGACGGCCTCTGCTACTTGGCCGTCAATGTCAATATCGGCAATATGACTGTCTACTTGACGGCCGTAGCCGTTCCGTTCGACCGTCATATCTAACAGACCGAGAGAAGGTTGAGTAGGATGGAGAACCTCGCTCGCCAGCAAAATGGCCCCGGCGCAAGTACCGAAGATGGGCTTATGCTGGCCGAAGTTGCGGATCGGTTCAAACAGGTTTTCTAATCTCAGCAGGCGGAGCATAGTGGTGCTTTCGCCACCGGGAATGATAAGACCATCCACCTGGTCAAGCTGGGCAACACTACGCACTTCGAGTACTTGCGCCCCAGACTGTTTCAGTGCGTTGCGGTGTGCGCTGAAGTCGCCTTGAAGGGCAAGCACTCCGATAACAGGACCCATGTCCTCCCTTACCAGCCGCGCACCTGCATCAGTTCCGATTCCTGCATCTTAGAAATATCCAGGCCCGGCATTGCCTCGCCGAGTTCCTCGCTTGCTTCGAGCAGCTTCTCGGGGTCTTGATAATAGGTAGTCGCTTTCACAATGGCTTTGGCGCGCGCTTCCGGGTCGGAGGATTTGAAAATTCCCGAGCCAACGAAGACTGCTTCAGCTCCAAGCTGCATGACTAAAGCCGCATCGGCTGGAGTTGCGATTCCACCTGCCGAGAAGTTGGGTACAGGGAGTTTGCCAGCTTCTGCGACATATTGGACCAACTCCAGCGGGGCTTGCAGATTCTTCGCTTCGCGGAACAGTTCTTCCTTGCTGAGAACCGTCAACTGCTTCATCTCTTTCACAATGGTGCGGATGTGGCGGACAGCTTCGACGATATTGCCTGAGCCGGCTTCGCCTTTGGTCCGAATCATGGCTGCGCCTTCAGCAATGCGACGAAGAGCCTCGCCGAGATTACGGGCGCCACAAACAAAGGGAATCTTGAAATCGTGCTTGTCGACATGGTGCTCTTCATCGGCGGGAGTCAGCACCTCGCTCTCGTCAATATAGTCGACCCCGAGCGCTTCCAGGATGCGTGCTTCGGTGAAGTGCCCGATTCGAACCTTGGCCATCACCGGGATTGACACGGAGGCCATGATGTCGCGGATGATGCGGATTTGCGACATGCGGGCCACACCTCCCTCCTTGCGGATGTCGGAAGGAACGCGTTCCAGCGCCATCACAGCACAGGCACCCGCGCGTTCGGCAATGACGGCCTGTTCGGCGTTGATAACGTCCATAATGACGCCGCCTTTAAGCATTTCGGCAAGTCCGGTTTTGAGCCGGAACTGATCACTTCCAAAAGTCATCGTGTAATCTCCTTCGATTCAATATGAAGTGGAACTATACCAACGCCATCGCTGGCTCGACAAACTTTCGCGCTTCGTGCGACGCTAGTTCGGCGGTAATGGCTTCACCAATCAAGCGAAAGCCGGTTTCAATGCAGTCCGGGGCAAGGCCGCCAAAGCAGAGGCGAAAAGCCCGTTGGTGACTGTTGCTGAGGGAAAAGGTTCGTCCGGGCAAGAAATCAACGCCCAACTCGCGAGACCGTTCCAGGACGGCATCGGTGCGCAAGGGCGCAGGCAGTTCTATCCAAAGACTCATGCCGCCCTCTGGCCGGGTAAACTTCGCGCGCGTAGGAAGGTACCGTTGACAAGCTTCGAATGCAGTCTTTAGCCGCTCGGCACCAGCTTGGCACGTCTGTTCGAGGTGTCGGGCTAACTCGCCGGATTGGGCAAATCGAAGCAGCACCGCCTGCGACAGCTGATCGGAGTGGAGGTCGGCAGTATGCTTCTCTTCCGCCAGGCGAGAGATCATTTCTCGCGGCGCAATCACCCAACCTACGCGCAGACCCGGAAACGCGATCTTCGAATAACTACGGAGAAGGATCACGTTGCCAGTTGCATCCAGCTGCTTCAGGCTCGGTATCGCTTCACCGGTGTAACGGAGCTGGCTGTAAATGTCATTCTCAACGACCACAACGCCATAGCTTTCCGCTATCTTCAGCAACCGCTTGCGCGATGAAAGCGGGAGCGTGGCACCCGTGGGGTTCTGGAAACTTGGTGTAACCACCAGCAAACGAGGCCGATGGCGGACCAGCGTTTCTTCCAGGGCGGCCAAATCTAACCCTTCTGCCGTGACTGGGATCGGCCAAATGGGAAGATTCTGGCGGGAAAATACCCGCAAGAGTCCGTGATAAGAGGGATCTTCGAGCGCAACGCCTCCTGAAATGCTGGAGAAGACTCGGGAGACCAAATCCAGCGCCTGCTGGCAGCCATTGGTGACCATGACTTCATCATTGGGCCGGGCAATGCCTTCGTTCCCTGCCCCTTCAAGCAGATAACGGCGCAGTGGCCCGTAACCGTACGATGAACCAAGCTGCAAGACTTCAGATGCCTCAGGGCCATCAAGCACTTGCCTGGCGCACTCGCGAATTGCAGGGAGCGGGAAAGCCTGACCGTTGGGACGCGAACTGCCGAAGTTTATACGAATCGAACCCAGCGCAGGGGCGGCTTCGGCGGGTTGGGTCGCCGGGAGGACAGTGCTCCAATCCAGTGTTTGAGCCGGAGGAGCCGGGCTAATTGGCCGGATCGCAAAGCTGCCACGACCCACGTGCCCTTCGATTAATCCCGATTCTTCAAGGAGCGCATATGCAGCCGAGACCGTCGCACGATTAACCTTGAGCAGACCCGCCAATTCACGAGTGGCTGGCAACCGGCCAGCCATGCCAAGCTCGCCGTTCTGAATACGAAGGGTAAGCCAATTCGCAATTTGACGGTAGATGGGCGTAGTTGAGCTGTCATCCAGCTGCAATTGGGATACATCCAGCACTGCTCAACCATACCAAATTGGCTGGGCTGAATGAGGTAAACGTCACTTACCGCCTGGGTATAGGCGTAGCATCGTTCACAATCTTACCGATCTCTCTCTTGGATTTGCTTTACTGCATCATGTACATTCATGACAAACCAACGGTTGGAATCAGGCTTAACCAAACCGTTTAGAAAGGGTATGTCGGCCTTAGAACCACAGAGACTAAGACCCCAAACGCTCTCAGTCCGAGTCATAGATGCCGGTCCCTCACTGCTCTTCCTCAGAATGTCAATTATCTTGGACGAGCGCGGTAAGACAAACCTACATTGCGTCTCATGGGGCTTACGCCTGCAGTTATCTAGTCCAGTTGCCAGCAAATCTACCCCCTTGCTTCGTATTTCATCTGAATCACTTTGAACGAGATAGAAACCGCGAGCGATTGCCTGCGGTTGACTTGAGATCCATAGGGCGATTTCAGTTTGCTCATTGTAGTGACAAGTAATCAATTGATCCCAGGCATCTTCGCGGTGAGAAACCAAAGCTATATTTTTCAGACAATCTATGAGCAGCGCATAGTATCTCTGGTAAGGAGGATACTCTTCCTGTTCTCCCCAAGTTGAGGACTTTGTTTCCGACCTTGCCAAGGTGATTACAAGGTTCTGGATTTGAGGAGAGACTTGCAAGCGTTCACTTTTCAACACTGCTTTAAGACCAGCAGTTCGCATCATTACATCTGAAGACTGAAGTACTTTCACGATCTGTGAGTGGTCCTCTCCAGCGAGAAGACTACTCACAACCGCAAGAAGGCCAAAGAGCAGCCTTTTTAAATACTGTTTAACTACCATCCGCTTGGACATGCTTGCCTTGCATAGGGAAAGCTGTTTCCACCCCCAGGAGTGTTGTTGCCTGCACCCGTCTTCGTTCTCCAATCACCATGGAAGTGAGCCCCATCAGATGGTTCCACACAGGCCCCTGATTCGTGCGCTACCGCGCTCAATCTTCTCCAGAAGTCACTATCATAAGCACCATTGGTCCGGGTTGTGATGTCAACGGCATCTCCGGCCAGATGCCTGCTATTCATGTAGGCACGCTGACTATAACGATGAGCGATAGCAATCTCTTGAGCAGGGTTTCTATACCCGCTATTAATTGGCAGATGCTCAGTTGATCCGGCATTGACGTGGTCAGACATATAATTCAACCCTGTTCGGTAAGCGTATGCCTGCAAGACCGAGTAGTTTGGAGATCCAGTGGATTGATCTCCAATCAATTCAGCCGCACTGTAATAGCTCCCGTATATTGACCAAATTGGGTCATACATAAAATCGTTACATCCGGGAGTAAAGGGACTATGATTGAAGCGATACTCCTTGATAAGGATATCTCGTACATCTCCACAAAGCGGAGGCACAACCAGGGTTACTTGATCAAAAGTGCTGGCCAGAGTAGACGATGAGTTATCGGGAGTCTCATAGGGGCCGGGTCCAAACAGACTGATGCCGCCAAAATCCTCATTATCAGACTCTAAGAAGCTAAAGAAGTTAAATGGGTCGACGAAAACAGAGTGAGCCCCGTCCCAAGTGACCTGAACCCCTGAAACTGGTCCGAAATTGGGTAGGATTCGGAAGAGGGAG
>CALMAV010000009.1:0-3607 GCA_937859895.1 uncultured Bryobacterales bacterium
TCTCCCTCTTCCGAATCCTACCCAATTTCGGACCAGTTTCAGGGGTTCAGGTCACCAGGTGCTTCACGGACGAAGTCATCTGGATCGACGATGTCCCAACGTTTCTTAAGGAATACTGCCGCATCAGTATTTGGCAGCGACTTAGGCGATAATCGACATGCAACCTCCCTGCGAACGACGAACCCCTGATCCTCAAGTGGCAGCAATTTACGTTCAATACGGCTCACAATATCGTTGTGGCGTTTCTTGGCATTCGGGGACAAGACGACCTCTCCCTCAATCAATTCTTCGTGAAAACCGTCTTCCCGCTCAGGTCGGGATAGAAAGTCGTCCACTAAGATTGGGCTCGGAGCGGTTAGCGTGCTCATTGACTTCTTACGCTTAGTCTACAGACGCTCGCTATATGAAGAGTGATGTTACTGGCAGCTGAAATTTCGGCAGCAATTCTGTGTTTAAGATCTGGTCCTCTCGCAGCTCGCGGCGGCCACCGAGTGAGAAAATCAAAACCTCCCGGGTTACCGGGTACACCTGCCAGACCTCCTGAACTCCATAACCCAGGTAGGTCAAGACCTTTCGTCTTGTTTCGCCAGATCGTTCGCTCTGAGAGATAGCCTCAACAGCGATATTGGGCGCACCCTCAATCGGCACTTTGCGACCGTCGATATTTGCACGATCATCTATAAGCACGCAAATATTTGGTCGCAGGCGATCTTGCTGATTTAGCGCAAACTCAACATCCTGATGAGCACGAGTTGCTGGGCGGCTCTTCCCATACTGCTTGAGCGCTGTAAGTAAATTGAAGACTATGTCCTGGTGCTCCGGTGTAGGACTCGGCACTTCGATCAACTCTCCGGAAAGCAACTCCCACCGCCGGCCATCCTCATAAGGCAATGCGTCGAACTGCGCACCGGTCATTCCAGCAATGGCGGCCATTGTAAGAGCTCCTCATTCAATTATCTATCGAAGCTCCAACAACTCAGATAGAAAGTGCGAGCGCTCACCTCTGAGCAGTTTTTTCTTTTTTACTGAGTGCCGACTGCACGGTTGCAGCGATCTTCGTAAGCGGTTGTACTTCATCCACAGCACCGCGCCCGATGGCCTCGCGTGGCATTCCAAACACTACGCAACTAGCCTCGTCCTGGGCGATCGTGTAAGCGCCTGCTTTTTTCATAGCAAGCAACCCGTCGGCACCGTCAGCACCCATGCCGGTCAGGATTACGCCAATTGCATTCGCCCCCGCTACCCGGGCTACGGAATGGAATAAGACGTCTACCGAAGGGCGCTGGTAACAGACTTGGGGTCCATCCTTTACCCCGACCGAATACGCACTTCCATTGCGTTGCAAGATCATGTGCTTATTACCAGGAGCTAGCGCCACCTGGCCGGGCAGTAGTGGCTGGCCATCTTCGGCTTCCTTCACTGAAAGCTTGCACATCTGGTTCAGGCGGTCGGCAAAGGCACGTGAGAAGACCGCCGGAATATGCTGGGTGATCACCATGGGCGGCATTTCGGCAGGAAGTTGCACCAGTACCTCCTGCAGAGCTGAAACGCCACCGGTGGAAGCACCAAGCGCGATCACCGTGGATCCGTTGTACTTCACAGGGATTGCCGAAGTCGCGACCGGCGCTTGTACATTTGCCGTCGATGGCGGTTGCGCAAGAGCAGCACGCACAGCTACCGAGCCCTGAGCTGCAGTTCTAATTTTACCGGCTAACGTCCCGCGCAGTTCGCCAACAGAGTATGGGCCGGAAGGCTTTGCTAAAACCTCCATCGCTCCGATACGGAGCGCTTCGACGGCGATATTGCACGAACTCTGGGCCAGCGAACTAATTACCACTACCGGCAGCGGATGGTGCTGCATTAATTTGCCCAGAAATGTGAGGCCGTCCATTCGGGGCAGTTCAATGTCGAGCGTAAGAACATCCGAACGCAAGGCGAGAATCTTGTCACGCGCAACGTACGGATCTGGAGCGGTACCAACCACTTCGATATCCCGCTCGCCCGCTAAGGAATCAACCAGAATCTTCCTGACGATTGCCGAATCATCGACAACCAGTACCTTGATTTTTCGATCCGTCAACATGGGCTTTTATAAGGATCTAAGCGATTCTCAACTCTCCGATTTCAGTCTGCTGAATGGCCATCCGTCCGCTTCCCACATGCAGTTTGACCGTGCGAGCCGAGCTTCCACCAACCGCTTGGCAGTGGATCGGCACACCCGCCCGCTTCAGAACGACACGCGCTGCCGCGATATTTGCCTCACCCACTTGGAAGTATTCGCCTGTGACACCCACGCGTGAACCGCCGGCGATTGCCACACGCAGGTTCTGCTTGCAAGCCCCGAGCTGGTGGGCTTTCTGAAGTAACAAGGGAATGCCGGTATCGGCGAACATGCAGGGATTCCGCCGAGCCTTCTCTCCATCGAGCTGGGAATCGGGTAGCAGCACGTGCAGCAGGCCGCCTACGCCCGTCTGTTTGTCAAAGATGATCACCGCGATGCAGGAGCCTAACGCGTAGGTAACAAGAGTATCGTCAGCATGAGCGCTCACGCGACAGTCCCCGATAGTGACAATGTGCAGACCCATTCGCTCTTCTACTTCTGATAAACCGCGGGTTGAACGTAGCGAAGGGGATGCTGGATGCCGTTGAGCGCTTCAGAGTGGCCAATCACTAAGTAGCCTCCCGGTTCAAGCCAGCTCGCAAGAGTGTTGACGACACGCTCCTGGGTGGGCTTGTCGAAATAGATCATGACATTCCGACACCAGATCATCGAGAAGTGTGTGCTGTGGCTGTAAGTCTGAACCAGGTTTACAGATTGGAAATCGATGGCACTTCTGACCTCAGGTTTCACCCGGCAGAACCCTTCTGATTTGCCGTGCCCGCGCAGAAAGAATCGGTGCTGGCGCTCTGAAGAGATGCCGCTCAGGCGATCCAGCGAATAAGTCCCGCTTCTTGCTTTCTGCAGAATGCGACTCGAAATGTCGGTAGCCACAATGCGAAAGTTGGGCACGCCAGATTCCAGGCAGGCCATCGCCAACGAGTAGGGTTCTTCGCCCGAAGAACACGCGGCACTCCAGATTCGCACCGGCTTCTGACGGGTACTGGGACTGGTCAGGAACTTCTCCAGGAATTGAAAGTGGGCGATTTCGCGAAAGAACGATGTGAAGTTTGTGGTAAGTAAGTCCACCATTTCCACGAAGTCTTGTGATCCAGCGCTGCTGGTGACATGATCCAGGTAACCGCTGAACGTACCAAAGCCCAGCTCGCGGACTCGATTACCGAGTCGCGCTGCGACCATGTCTTCTTTGCCTCCGCGAAGGTCAAAGCCAAACTTCTGGTAGGCGAGTTGCTGAATTCTCTGAAAATCGCCGGGTGTCAGTGCTGGGATAGCAATTGTCCGGCCGACCGGCTCTACTGCGCTAAGCATCGACGAGCCGTCCTCCCAGTGCATCCACGTCCAAAATCAGGCCGACACGGCCATCGCCGAGAATGGCTCCGCCTGCCACACCAGGAACATCCTGCAGTAATTCACCAAGACTCTTGATCACCACTTCCTGCTTCCCAAGAACCTTATCGACAGCCAAACAGAAAGTTTTACTCTGCCCAT
>CALMAV010000009.1:3617-5624 GCA_937859895.1 uncultured Bryobacterales bacterium
CAGCGGGACAGGCGAACCATCGGCAGCATACGATCACGAACCATCACCATTTCGGAGCGCCCCTCGACGGTGAAGAGCATCTCGGCATTAGGATGAATAATCTCTCGCACGGCGGAAACCGGGATGATGTAGCGATTGCCGGAGAGAAAGACCACTAGCCCGTCGATGATGGCCAGCGTAAGTGGCAGCCGCAGCAAGAAGGTTGTTCCCTGACCGGGAGTCGACTTCAACTCCACGCGCCCGCGAAGCTTCTGGATCTGCTTTCGTACGACGTCCATGCCCACGCCACGTCCGGAAAGATCACTAACCTTATCTGCGGTGGAGAAGCCAGGCTCAAAAATCAAGTTGTAAATCTCAGAGTCGGTGAGGGTCGCGGTAGCGTCTACCAACCCTCTATCACGGGCTTTGGCCAGAATGCGGTCCCGGTTAAGCCCGCGGCCGTCATCAGAGATTTCGATCTGCACCTGTCCGGCATCATGGCGGGCTTGCAGGAAGATACGTCCCACTGGATTTTTGCCACTTTTCCGCCGTTGTTCACTATCCTCAACACCATGATCGATGGAGTTGCGAACCATGTGCATCAGCGGGTCAGCCAACTCTTCCACCATGCTGCGGTCCAGCTCAATTTCTTCGCCGCTTACCTCTAGCTCAATATTCTTGCCAACCTGGCGCGAGACGTCTCGAACCAGCCGGGAGAGCCGCTGGAAGGTTTGGCCGATGGGCACCATCCGCATGCTCATGGTGGTTTTCTGAACTTCGGCGGTAATGCGGGCCAGCTGCGCCAAATTACGGGCCATCGGTGAGTCCGTATGCGCGGCACCGTTTTCAGGACGGAGTAGTGATTGCGTTACCACCAGCTCACCTACCATGTCAGCCAGGTAATCGAGCTTCTCCATATCGACCTTAACTGACCGGGAGACCGCGGCCTGTTTCGGGTCAGCGGCCTTCTTCGCAACCGGGGCAGCTACCGGAAGGGCGGCAGACACGGCAACTGGAGGTGTTGATTCGATCGGAGATGCGGATTCGAGTTCCAACCTGGCTGGCTCAGGAACGGACGCGGCAGCAGGGAACAACTCTTCTGAGATCACGGGCTCAGCCGATTCGGTGTCTACGATCTTCGGTACAACAAGGACCAAGGGCGGCCGGGCGGGCACTCCCTGGTCTGCCGACGCTTTCTCATCATCGTTTTGCGATCTACTTTGACGAAGGCTCTGTAGAAGCGACTGGTAGTCCGCTTGGGGCTCGCGGGGCTTTCCTGCTAACAATGCTTCTATGGCAGCTACTTCCTGCCGAATAAAGTCAGAGCTTCGCAGCAGTACGTCAATAAAGGCGCCATTCACTTTCAAGAGACCGTTGCGGAGGCTGTCCATAAGGGTCTCAGCTTCGTGTGAGACTTCACGGATCGCATGCAGGTCCAGGAAACCCGCAATGCCTTTGATGGTATGAATTGCGCGGAAGCAGGCGTGGGTGGGTTCAGTGTCGTCCGGGTTCTGCTCTAAACCTAACAGCTGTGTTTCCACAACCGAAAGATGTTCGCGCGCTTCCAGAACGAAGTCGCCTAGCAGTTCGGGATCCTCGCCCAGCGAGCCGCTGGAAGAAGAAGCTGTAGCCGGAGGGGGAGAAGAGGCAGATGGCGACTCCGGTGCCTCTGCTAACTTGCTTTCCAGGTCCTTCAAACCTTCCAACAAGAGCGGTACGGCTTGTTGCGGCAGCTCGGACGTGCGGATAGCGTCAACTGAGTCAATCAGGCGGGAGGTGGATGCAGCAATGACATCGTCGCCCGCGTTCTGGGCGTCTTGCACCACTGCTGCCAACTTAATGAGAGCAGCCGAAAGTGAGTCGGCCTCATTGCCATTCGCAAGAAGCAGTTCCAGGTACAAGTCCTGTATGTCGCGGCTGAGGGTGGTCGATGTCATACGTACGTCTGAGCGTTGTTAGAGCCGGTCTACAAATGGTCCTGGATTGTCGGTGAACTGCTAAAACTCCCGAAACTCGCTGTCATCAAGC
>CALMAV010000009.1:5634-9244 GCA_937859895.1 uncultured Bryobacterales bacterium
GGTTCGGGTGCCGGAGGACGGATTGCTAAAGGCCGATTGGTTCCTACGGCATGCTGCAGGGAAAGTAGATTATCTTTCTGCGACCGTGCAGAGACTGGGACGGGGGTCGGCTTGAGGGGAAGAGCAGGGCGGAGCTTGGCAACGTGGCTGCCTTCTCGGGCTTCTCTTCCCGTGATTAGCACTTGTAAACCGAGAATTATGCTTTCCATGGAAGCGGCCTGTACCTTTAATTGCTGGCTTGCTGATGCGCTTTCCTCAGCATTGGCAGCGGCCTGTTGGGTGGTGCGTTCCATCTGCACCAGGGCGCGGGAGATTTGGTCTATACCGCGGGCCTGCTCCATGCCACCATGGCTCACCTCATCAACCAACACCTTTACACGACTCGCGCTTTCAGTAATTCCGTGGATCACCTCAGCGACCTCGCCCAGGCGAGTACTGCCGGTGCGTGCGTTCACCACTGACTCTTCAATCAGCACCGTCGTGTCCTTGGCAGCTTGGGCGCAACGTTGAGCCAAATTTCGTACTTCGTCAGATACCACGGCGAACCCCATGCCTGCTTCGCCGGCGCGGGCTGCTTCCACAGCAGCATTCAGGGCGAGAATATTGGTCTGGAACGCTATCTCGTCGATCACCTTGATGATCTTGGCAATCCGCTCGCTAGAGTGTGTTATAGCGCCCATGCTGGCAACCATCTGTTCCAGTTTCTTGTTGGCTTGTGAAACTCGTCCGTCTACTTCGGTCATCAGCCCGGCGGCTGTGCGGGAGTTTTCGGCGTTCCGCTGTGTCATGGCGGTAATTTGTTGACCAGACGCCGAGGTCTCCTGCAAAGTAGCGGCCTGCTGATTGGAGCCTTGCGCCAGGTGCTCGCTGGACGAAGCTACTTGGTGGGAGGCAGCCGCAACCTGTTCAGCGCTTCGGCGAATTTCTTGGGTTGACGCATTTAGCGACCGGTTGATTCCGCGAATCACAAAGTAGTTTAAGGTCAGTGCGACGCCAATGGAGAAAATCCCTAGAGCCCACGTCAGAGTAGAGAAAGAACTCGCAGTCAACTGCGAAGCTGTCGCGGAGCTAGCGGTAGCCGAGTGCTCGGCCAGTGCGGCTAAATCGTTGTTGAGCTTATGGATTCCAGTCAAGCTAATCAGGCAAGCAACTATCACAAGGGAGAGAAGGATAAAGCAGGTGATCTGTATGCGAGCGCCAATGGACAACTTTTGCATGATAGTTCGCCTACTTTCCTTCCAGGTTCAACGCAGCAATCTCATTCGTGCTTAGCAGCTGATCAATGTCCAGCAACACCTTTACTTTGCCCTTCAGCTTGGCCACTCCCAGCAGGTAGCTATGCGGCTCACCGCCAAAATCCGGCATTCCTTCCACATCGTTTGCGTGAATGTTGACGACTTCCGATACGCCATCTACCACCACACCCATCGGCACGCCAGCACCCTTGGTTTCGATCCGGACCACGATGATGCAGGCTTGGGCGCCATACTCGATGGACGGGAGGCCACACTTACACCGCAGATCCACAATTGGGATTACACGCCCACGCAGGTTCAAAACGCCCCGAATGTAGGGCGGCGTCTGGGGGACCGGCGTCACGTCCTGGAAGCCGATGATTTCTCGTACCGAGGAAATGCGAATGGCGAACTCTTCTTTGCCGAGATAAAACGACAGGAACTTACCAGTCGTGACAGTGCTGGCTGTAACCTGCTCCAGCTCCTTAGTTGCAGTGGTGGTCAAAATTGCTTCCTTCTCCGGCACAGCGCTCAGCTCAGCCAGGGCTATTCCGTTATCTGTCTAGTTGGGGGAAGGAGCAAGAAGTATCACCTTCGGAGCGAATTACTTGTTTTGGAGGGATGAGCAGCCGAGTTGAATCGCTAAGACTGTTGCTGAAGGTTGCGGCTCCTTTAATATGGACTTAGGCTTTAGCCCGGCTTCTGTGAGTGTGTTACCTTCCACCCATGCGGTCACGCCTTTCCGGTCGAGCTGCGCTGGCGCAATTGACTGTTTTCATTTGCGTGGGCCTGACCGGTTGCGCTCCGCCCCCAGCGGTGGCAACCTTCGCCCAGCAAGCTAGCCTCGTATTGCAGGCGGGTAACTCTGTCACCGATGACCTGGCGGAAAGCTGCGAGCGTCGGCACTCGATAGGGCAGCCTCTTCCTCAAGTTACGCTGTTGGCGCCTGCCTCTGCGCCGAAACTGACGGTAGCTTGCGAACGTTTTCGGCAAGAGAGCATAGAGATTACTCAGGTCAGCAAACTTGTCAGCAGATACTTCAGTGCTCTCGAGGAGCTCTCACGCTTCAACACGGTGACCGTCAGTGATCCAGCCGGCGTAGCAGGAGCGAATGCAAGTGCAGTGGCGAACCTGGGCTCTATTCAATCCGATTCTGTAGGTAAGCTGGCCAGCATTCTTACACTTGTTATTACCGAGCGCTACCGTAGAGGACGAACCGTTCAGTTGCTGCGGGACGCCGATAGCAGTGTCTCGGCGATTTTGACGGGCTTGGAGCAGATAGCCGGGTCTGATTATGTAGGCCTGTTAGAAGAAGAAGCGCGGACCAATGCGAACACCTTTCGTGAGGCTGGTCTGAACCAGAGTCCCAGTGTAATTCTGCTCCTGAATCGCGCTTACCGGGAGGAGGTAGCGTCCGGCCAGAGGCGATCGAATGCAGCGGGGGCGTATGTCGCGGCCTTGCATGAGATTGCAGAGGGCCATGCTGCCTTGACTAAGCTCGGCTGGGCCAAGTCAGGGAACATGACGACTGCTCTGGCGCCCCACATCTCTCAACTGCAGCGTCTCCTACCTGCTTTAACGGCTAATATTCAGGATTGAGCTTGAGATGAAACCGCGAGAGAATGTGGACACTGCAGCCGAAACCAGACAGCTGGCAATGAGCTTTGCGGAAATGGCCGGGCGTGTCGAGGCTTTTTACCAGCTTCACTGTCAGGACCTTCGCGAGGCTGACCGGACCGCGTTGCTTGCGCAGGCACAGCAGCTGGATGACCTACATGATGCATTCACCGCAAGTGCGATTGAAGCGACTCTACATCCTTTAACCGACGACTTACAAAGAATCACGGCTGTCACGCATATGGCCAGTGAAACTCTAGGAAAACTGAAACGCCTCGCTTCTGTGTCCCGCATCGCTGCCGCAGCTGCAAAACTTGGCGCAGCTATCGTTACTCTCGATTTGGGAGCCATCCCGCGAACCGTGGCTGATCTGGCAACATCTTCTCAGGAACCGGAAACGGACGGGGACGGTTCCTGAGCCTAGTTAGAATAGGCCAATTACAAACAATTGCCTGAGAAACGGCAGTCCGCGCTGCCACTAACGTGATTAATCTCCATGTTTGACTTCTCCGCAGATCCTAAATCGCAGTTAGCCGTACTCTGTTTTGTTACAGCACTCTATTTTTGGAACAACGATCTGCTGTTCCTGCTATTTATCTCATTAGCTCTGTGCTCTCGGCTCTACCGCGAGGAGATGTAGATCTGCCTCTCCACCTAGGCGCCGCGAGCCAATGGCGAACTCTCGAAATTCTGGAGCAAATCCTCCGGACCAGCGTAGATTTTGATGCAACCGGCATTTCGGAGATCCGCCTCCGGAA
>CALMAV010000010.1:0-392 GCA_937859895.1 uncultured Bryobacterales bacterium
GGGCATGAGATATGCGAGCGCTTGGTGTGGTGTAGCGGGCCTCATCTCAGCATGGCCGTCTATTGCTGTCCTCAATCGCCGTGAACGCCACGGCTCAGGGCCGCTGCTTGCTGACTACTCAATGCAAACGGAAGTTGAAGATGTGAAAGCTGTCTGTGCCGAGCTGGATTTCAAAGCATTGTTTGGTTGGAGCCTGGGCGCCCTCATCGTGCTGATGTCAGCGAATGAGAGTCCTGCGGCATGTCATCGCCTACGAACCCGTAGTAAGTCCCTTCGGTCAGCATGCCCTGCCAGCGTTGCACGATACCTACAGTGCAATGGAATGGGATCGCACGGTTGAGATTGTCCTTGGTCACCTCGCGGGAGTCTCGGCAGAAGGGATCGCTGCACTG
>CALMAV010000010.1:402-3419 GCA_937859895.1 uncultured Bryobacterales bacterium
GTGTGGGCGGAAATGTGTCGATTTTGTCTCCACAGCTCACCGAGTCTCGCGGCTTTGCTGAACCAAAAGCTACTCATAACCCTTATCGGAATCAAAGATGCACAACCGACCGTTTGGGCGGACTACCAGTGGCAACGTCGACCGTTTCTGCCCGTAGCGGCAGGGGTATGGTCTATCCCAACCTTGCATACCGTTTTCTCTGAGGGCTGTTCTGCCACTCCGTCTGATGCTCTTACAAACCCTGGGTAGCGAGAACGCATACTGCGCAGCGTGACAAAGACAGTGAAGGGATAGCTGCCGAGAAAGCATCTATGAGGCGAAGCTCCTCGCTATCGTGTACGCACCCCTCGCAACGCCTGGTCAATCAAGTTGTTCCCATACTGCTCTGTCAGGGGAGCAAAGCGAAGTAGGAGCCTGTAGTAGACCGGCGCAAAGATGGCATCCACAAGAAGTTCTGGATCTGTCTTGCTAGAAAATTCGCCAGACAGTTTTCCTCTCACGATATCGGCAACGGTGGATTCGCGCCTCACGCGCATGTGACTCTCATAAAGTTCATGGAGGATCGCCGGATCGCTTTGTCCCTCGGCGATCAGGTCAGCCATGACTTTGCCGAACAGACCGTTGAACTCCGCAATCAACCGACGCATCTTTGTGCGAATGGCCTCCTCCGCAGTCGCTGCGGCAGGGGCCTGCAGGTGACCCGCCAGCCGCTCGTGGAACATCGCCATGACCAGGGCGGCCTTGGATGGCCACCATTTGTAGAGCGTAGGCTTACCTACTTTGGCCCGTTTGGCCACGGCTTCCATGGTCAATTCTCGAGCTGACTTCTCTTGGAGCAGTTCGTAAACGGCGTCCATGATCGGGGCATGGGATACGGCCGAATCGTTACGCGGTCGCCCGCGACGCACCGTATTGGTTTCCGAAGCAAGCACAGGATTCATATTAGCTGAACGATGTGGAAAGCCAATTGACAGCCTATAGATATTCCTTTACGTTATGCAAAATATAAACGATTTTCCAGCAGCTTCCGGGTACGACTTCTTCGAGGTGAAATATGCAAACGTCAATGTCTCCATCTACATCACAGTCCGCTTCAATCGATAAGCCGGGCTTAGTCTGGCATCCGGCAACACCTGCCGATCAAGCCTCCATGTCCGCCATGCGGGCCATCGTGGAGCCGAACAAGGGGCGTCTGCGGGGAATCGCCGCGCGTGTGCCTTTCGACGGCATTGCCGGCCGGGTTGCCGTGCCAACTGGCGTCGAGTTCCGCCCCGATACCGTTGGCGGCGTGGCAGGCTGGTGGTGCAGTCCCGAAGGTGCACGTTCCGGCGAAGTCATCCTCCATCTGCATGGCGGCTGGTTCAACTGGGGATCGGCACAGGCCTTTCAAAAGCTGGTAGGGCATATCGCCGCAAGTGCAGGCGTCGAGGCCTTCATCCCGGATTACCGTCTGGCCCCTGAGCACCCCTTTCCTTCTGCCGGCGAAGACGCACAAGCCTGCTATGACGGTCTAACGGAGCTCGGATTTAAGCGGATCGCGATTACCGGAGACTCGGCGGGCGGTAATCTTGCTCTGGGCCTGCTGGCGGCGCAAAGCAGGAGAGGGTCTGTCATTCCTGTCGCAGCCGTCGTGCTCTCGCCCGTAACGGATTTAACGCTCAACAGCGAAAGCTGGGAAACCCGCGCTGTTGCTGACCCATTTTTCGTCCGCGCTCAGGCTCTTGAACTGGTGACCTCCTACCTCGGCAGCCACGACCCGGCTGATCCCCTGGTCTCGCCTTTGTACGGAGACCTTACCGGGTTGCCGCCGCTGCGTGTCCACGTGGGCAATGATGAGGTGCTGCTGGATGACTCCGTTCGGTACGTCGGCCGGGCCGTTGCAGCGGGCGTCGACGCCCAGGTCGATGTATGGGAAGCCATGGCTCACGGATTTCTTTCCGGCGTAGGAAGCATGGACGCTCCCACGCAGGCGCTCAAGGCTATTGGCGACTTTTTGACGCAACATCTCGCAGCTATCCGGCAGTAATACTGCCGCAGTGAAAGAGGAACCGAAGATGAAGCTAGCAGGCAACACCATACTCATCACAGGCGGCGGCTCCGGGATTGGCCGTGGGCTCGCCGAAGCCTTCCATCAATCAGGCAATCAGGTAATCCTTGCTGGCCGCCGCCAGTCGATGCTTGATCAGGTGACCGCCGTCAATCCTGTAATGCAGGCCGTGACCTTGGATGCTGCCAACCCGGTAGCCATTCGGGAGTTCGGCAACATCATGAGCGAGCAGTTTCCGGATTTGAATGTATTGATCAACAATGCGGGTATCCAGGCTGTGGAGAGTTTGCAAACGCAGTCGGAAGATCTGGCCGAGGTCGAAGCGATGGTGACGACAAATCTTCTTGGTCCGATCCGGCTGACAGTTGCGCTGCTGCCCTTGTTGCAGCGGCAGCAGGACTCTACGATCATCAACGTCACATCGGGCCTTGCCTTCCTGCCTGGTGCGTTTGTGCCAACGTACAGTGCGACAAAGGCGGCGATGCACTCCTACACACTGTCGCTCCGTTATCAGCTCAGAGGAAAGACGGACATTCTTGAAGTGATTCCACCGTATGTCCAAACGGACCTCGGGCCGAATCATGGCAAGGACTCACGAGCCATGCCCCTGAACGAATTCATTGCAGAGACGATGGCAATCCTGCGGAACGAGCCTGCCGCCACTGAGATCGTCGTGGAAAGGTGCAAGCCTCTGCGCTTCGCAGCGGAATCCGGAAACTTCCATGCAGCCTTTGAAGGACTCAACCGGGCGATGGGGTAAAGCCGTTCACTGACTAAAGAATGGATTTACGTCTTCTCGCAAACGAACATGTGTGATAAGTAGGGCACTCAGTTCCGTAAGACGCGCGTTCTACATTGCCAGGAATCAGAGGCTACTTGCACTCGATAGCTGCCAGTTGTTTGCCATCAATCATTAACGCTGTGCCCAACCGAGACCACGCAGTGACCCCGTACAGCGCTGTTTGCAGGT
>CALMAV010000011.1 GCA_937859895.1 uncultured Bryobacterales bacterium
GAGGCCGATGATTCCCCATTTCGATGCGGAGTACGCCGCTCCGAGGAAGGTTCCGTGCTGGCCCTGGGTGGAAGTGGTTAAGATCACTCTGCCGTATTCACGCTTGACCATAGCCGGCACAAACGCGCGTAGAACATTGCAGGTCCCCGTAAGATTGTTGTCGATCGTGATGTCCCAATCGCCATCTTCCATTTCCAATAAGGGATGGAACTGCTGGATCCCGGCGTTTGCGAAGAGGATGGAGACAGGACCGAAGCTGCTCTCAATGGCAGCTGCAGCTTGATGCAGGGCAGCGCGGTCTCGCTGGTCGAGCGTGACAGCTTTCCACTTGGACCCAAGAGCCTGCACCTGTTTTCCGGTCTCCTCTTGGCCGCGCAGAGAAGCGCAGAGGTTGGCCATCAGCAGGGCGGCTCCGATGCCCTTGCCGGACACGTCTTCGATGGCAAGGCCGAGTTTGCCTCCCGGCAGCTTTAGAAAGTCGTAGTAATCTCCTCCAACTTCGCGTGCCGGCCGACAGAGAACACTGTAATCTAAGCCGGCGATGGCAGGAGGATGCTGGGGCAAGATATGCTCCTGAACTTCACGCGCAATCTCGAGCTCGCGATTCAAGCGCTCGCGAGATGCGATTTCCTGCCCAATGGCGGCTGTGAGGTGCGCCACTTCCAACGCTAGACCGGTCTGTGTACTGACCGAACGCGGCAGGCGAAGATCTGTGCTGGAGAACGGTGCTTCTGAGAGCTTCTGACTAACGCTCATAAAGCCAAGCAGTTCGTCTTTGGCAGAGAGGAAGAAGCAGTTCCGGCTTCAGCAGTGCGACTTGCTCTTGTTCCTCCCGCTGTATGCCAGGACGATTGAGCCATGAGTCGGGATCGTCGACATAGACTCGTGTCAGCTGCTTTTCGCTCCTTAGTAGTTGGACGGTTGCAGCATCGGCGGGAAGCAATACTTCCGGCAGGCAGTCGAAACCAACCGCGTAACAGGGACGGTAAATTCCGTTCTCTCGGAGGAGCACTGCGAGCTCCTTGACATGCAGCGAACTGGCAATGCGACTTGCAACCACTTCGAGAAGCGGCTTGATCTCCACCATGGTGCGTACCTGTTCGGATAACTCGCTTAGGATCTGTTCTGCGTCATAAGCATCTCGGAAGAAGCGCCGGTCAATCCAGAGCGCAAGACGCCTTCTTCCGCTTTGCAAGAGCAAAAGGCCGGCCACTCCGGCGGCTACCGTCGCCACAATCACGGGCGCACTTACGGAGCGAGAGGTCACCAGACCCCAGGCGAGAAGAAACAGTGCAACGCTCAAGAGGAGTTGCAGAACAATAATGCCGCGGGACGCCAGCGTGTATTGCAGGCCTTGACGCAATACGACGCGAACATCGAGAGCGCGCTGTACAACGATGACATAGGCGAAGGTGATCGGAAGCAGGAGAACTGAAAGAAAGATGATGATTCGGAACCAGTGGGGAAAGAATGCTTCCGTGACGCCTCTCACTTGTTCGACTGCAAAGAAGCCTGTGAGCGGTAGCAAGGCCAGTGCGGTCCCGGCAAAGAGAACGCGTATCCGTCGCTTCACATCTTGTGAGGACGCCATCCTGTACTTGGCGCCGATGCAAAGGAGAAAGCTGATGGCCGAAATGATGTAGATGACGTGGCCGGTCAGCTTCACTCGCGTCAGGAAAACATGGAAGGGTATGGCCGCTGTTACGCTGTACAACTCAGTGACAGAGCCGATGACATCAGTTAGGAAGAACACGGCCCAAAGCGGCATCACGGCGAGTGTTAACCATCTCCACCAAGGCCAGCGCGCTATGCGAGGGAAAGGTTCAGGAAAGTAAATTCCAAGCAGAAAAAGGCAAGCAATGCCGCCTGAATCGAAAACACGCCGATACAGGCTACCAAAGAGTCGCCAACCGGGTTCCCAAAATAGGAGAAGCTGTCGAACGCCGTCGCGACACTCAATAGGAAAAAGAGCAGAAGCCAGGCACGAACATCGTTCAAACGGACGAAAACTACCCAGAACCCCAAGGCGAGACAGAATGCAGGCACAGCAAGATAGAAAAGAATGAGGATCGGGTCATTTTGCGTTTCCCACCGTTGAAGCACGACGGTGGCATGGCGATCCGTTGATTGAGCTTCCCTCCTGAAGTTGACATCCCATGTAGAGCCGGAAGGTGAACTCGCAAGTAGATCTGCGAATGCCGATCCTGATTGAATGGGAATACCGTTGATTGCGATCAGCTGATCTCCGCGTTGCAGGCCAACTTTCTGAGCATTATCACGCAGAAAGTCGAGGAGAAAGTGCCGCTCGTCCTTAACTTCAAATAGAAACGGCCATCCAGCCCGTGCGATGCCGAACCAGTGGGGAAAATCTGCTCGACAGAGCGGAAGTGAAATAGGATGCTGGCCAGCGCGACGGCGCTGAGGAGGACATAGAGCCAGGGAGAGTTGCAATGCCGGTGTGCCATGTGGCTCTCATTTGGAGCATTACGAACTTATCAGAAGCTCGGCTTTGGGCTTGTACGGCACAACCTTCTGAATTGTCTTCACAGCGGGTCAAGCTCGAGCCATGAGGCCTCGAACACGGTCGTCAACACATTGCCGTTATACGCGAGAAGTCAGCGTGGCCTCCCCAGGGTTCGGCGCTCGAGAGATTCAAGGATAACGGCGAGCACGACGAAACCAAGACCCAAGTACTCTAGTCCGCGAACGCGAGTCCCTGCAAGGGCACAAGCCGTGCCGAGCAGTGCGAGCATCCAATATGCCAAGAGTTTACCCGTAGAAAATACTTCCTGAACTATGGCCAATCCTCTCCGCCAGATAAGCAGGGACCCAACAAGCAGCACAAGCACAAGCAAGCCCTGCCATTTTGGCGTCATTGGGATGTCAAAGATCATATGAGCAACAATCGCCGGAAAAAGTGAGCGTGTCCAGGCAAACACGACACCGAAGCCCACCGCTGATAGGAAAAGGCCCACGATCATACCGACGTTGTACGCGTTTGGTATTTGATACTGTGTGTGTTCGAAGGTAAAGAGGCAAGCTGTTCCGATGATGGCCGGCCCGTTTCCCCAGTCCTCGGCCAATCGCCGCCGACAATATCCCTGGAAGAACACTTCTTCAAGAACCGGAACAAGCGCCCAACTCATTACTGCGGAAAATAGCCAAAATTCCCATCGCCGCCATGACATGTCAAAGAATGCTTCTCGCCACGGTTCGGTCTTGCTGGGATGAAACGAGTTTAGGAAGCCCACGCCCAGCACCAACCACTCTGACAAAGCAGCAGTTCCGAGTCCCGCGAGGAGCAGTGCTGTCCAAGTGTGACTTGCCTTAGTCAGGCCGTAAGCGGCAAGACCACGGTGCCGACGCCACCAGCCGATCGGCATAATAAGCAGAAAATAGCCGGCGTACTGAAAGAGGAGCAATGCTAGAAGCTGGCGCGCCGCTGCCACTAGTTCGGCGCCGTTGATGTTGATCGTTAGCTCCGGGAGCGGATTGTTCACTGCGAATCTTGAGAGCTGAATCAACCAACTCGCTAGAAGTCCACCTACAAGAAACACGCCTAGAACTTCCAATACCGCAGCACTCCGTCGCTGCCAGACGTTCATGCGGTGAAGTATACCCGAGCGGGCGCTGCCTGCTGCTTTGAATCAAGCGACATTTCCGTTGTTTATGTGCAATCACTACGTGCGCTTTAATCTACGAGTTCAAGTTTTGGAAACGAGAACATATCAGCTACTCGCAATACTGTTTGAGAGAGCTTGCCAGATTCGATCCGTTGGAATGCCAACGAACTCATCGACAGGGACAGATCCGCCGTTTCTCCACTCCAAAACTGATCGGTCATCCGGTACGACAAGGTAGATGTGACCGAATCCCCACGCTTGATAGC
>CALMAV010000012.1:0-1175 GCA_937859895.1 uncultured Bryobacterales bacterium
TTTGAACCTTTCTACAACTCTAAAAAAGTGACGGCCGCTCTTCGAAGCTTCGAAGAATGGGGCGGATCTGGTCTTCCATGCGGCTACGGCGAACCCGTTCCGCGCTAATGATGGCCGAAAGAGCGGCGACCGATTCTTCCAGCTGATGATTCACCAAAACATAGTCATACTGGACGTAGTTCTTGATCTCTTCGGCTGCTTCCCGCAACCGTCGCTGAATCACTTCCTCTGAGTCTTCCGACCGCGAGCGCAACCGCTGTTCCAGAATGTCTCGCGAAGGAGCCAGCACAAATATGCTGACCGCTTCCGGCACACTTCTCTTTAATTGTCTCGCACCTTGCACGTCGATGTCGAGGATTAGGTCTTTCCCCTCCTGTGCAGCCTGGTCGAGTACGCTGCGATGCGTCCCGTAGTAGTTGCCGAAAACCTCCGCATACTCGAGAAACTCACCACCCTCGCACCGCTGCTCAAATTCCTCGCGCGAGATGTACACGTAGCTCTCACCGGGCTTTTCCGTCCCGCGGCGCTGGCGTGTTGTATAGGAAACCGAGAATCGCAGATGCCGATCGCTGGCCAGCAGCCGCGAAACCAGCGTCGACTTTCCGGAGCCCGACGGCGCCGAGATAATGAAGACCGTTGTCATAAGGAATAGAAAGCGGCCCCCTTACTCCAAGTTGAGTGCCTGCTCCCGTATTCTTTCGATGTTAGCCTTCATGCCAATCCCATAGTTGGTAATCGACAGCCCGCTGTCCGCAATCGCCGAACTCTTAGAAAGGATCGTATTGGTCTCGCGGTTCATCTCCTGCAGCAGAAAGTCCAGCCGCTTACCCACTTCGCCACCCGCCAGCAGCATCCGGCGAAGCTCAACCGCGTGCACAGTCAATCGCGTCAACTCTTCCTGGATATCGGAACGGTCAGCCAGGATTGCTACTTCCTCCACCAACCGGTTCTCGCTCAGTGTTGCTCCCTGCAGTAGATTCTGGATGCGATCGCGCAGCCTTCTCGCAAGAGCAGCCGTCAGCTCAGCCCGTATTGCGCCTATGGCACGCGCCCCCTGCTCCAAACCATCCAGCTCAGCCGTGATTGCCGTCACCAGTGCACTGCCTTCGCGCTCCCGGTATGCGTTCAACTCTTCGAGGCAGGCTGTCAACGTCTCCAGCAGCTCAGCTTCGAAT
>CALMAV010000012.1:1185-2008 GCA_937859895.1 uncultured Bryobacterales bacterium
AGGTCAGGCTCGGTCTGCAGGCTGAAATCGTCCCTTGCTTGCCGAAAAGCAGCGATGTAGCGGCCCAGCAGTTCCCGGTTATATCCGTCGCCCCGGTTCGCCTCCGGCTGTGCGCTCAAGTTGACCCTGACTTCTACATGCCCCCGGCCCAGTCGCGCTTTCAGAAGAGTCCGAATTGAGTTTTCGAAAGACGCTAGTTCTCCAGACAAATAGAAATGGAGATCGAGGCCGCGATGGTTTACACTCCGCAACGAGATCTGTAGCTCACCAGAACTTGTCGGGCGGCGAACGGAAGCATACCCGGTCATGCTATACACGGGCGTTAAAGAAGGCACAGAGTTGAATATTAGCTAACGGCTACGCTGGAATCGGCATGCTGCAGCTCGTGCAAGTGGTGATAGAGCCCGTCGCCTGCCATCAGCTGTTCGTGCGTACCTGCTTCTATAATGCGTCCAGCATCCAGCACCAGAATCTTGTCTGCTTGTCGAATCGTGGAGAGTCGGTGCGCCACGACAATAACCGTGCGGCGGGCCATCAATGCCGTCAGCGCTTGCTGCACCAGCCGTTCGGATTCAGAGTCCAGATGCGAAGTGGCTTCGTCCAGAATCAGTATCGGAGCATCCTTCAAGAGTGCCCGCGCAATCGCAATGCGCTGGCGCTGACCGCCGCTGAGCTTCAGACCGCGCTCGCCGATGCTGGTCTTATATCCTTCCGGCAGATCGATGATGAAGTCGTGCGCAAGCGCTGTTTTGGCTGCTGCAATTACCGCTTCTTCCTTCGCGTCAGGCCGGCCATAGGCGATTTTGTCGAAGACGCTGATGTT
>CALMAV010000012.1:2018-4921 GCA_937859895.1 uncultured Bryobacterales bacterium
CGTGTCCTGCGCAACGAAGCTGATGTTCTCGCGCAGGCTTTGCAACTGAATATTACGGAGGTCCCGTCCATCAATGGAAATCACTCCGCGGTTCACGTCGTAGAAGCGCATCAGTAGCTGCGCAATGGTTGACTTGCCGGCGCCGCTAGGGCCGACCAAGGCCACCACCTCGCCCTCTTTCACTTCCAAATCGATACCGTGCAATACCTGGCGATTCGGCGCAGCAGGATAAGCGAACTCCACGTTTGCAAAGCGAACGCCGCGGCCAATCTTAGTTAGTCGTACTGCATCCGGCCGATCACTGATTTGAATCGTGTTGTCCAGATAGGTAAACACCTCCAGCGCGCAGCCGATGGCCTGCTGAAAGATGTTATGGATATTGGTCAGCCGCTTGATCGGCTCATAGAGCATCACCAGGGCGATCACGAAGGCAGTGAAAGTTCCGGCCGTCATGGTCGAGTTCTTCACCTGCAGTCGAGCAAACCATAGCAGCAGAATAATCGTGCTTGCGCCAAAAATCTCAATGATCGGCGAAGCTAGCGCCTGTTGCGCCACATACCTCAAGTTGCTTGTCTTCAAGCGTTGCGCGGCCAGGCGAAAGCGCTTCGATTCAAAGTCCTCTGCCCCAAAGCTCTTCACTACCTGGTGCCCGCTAATCGCCTCCTGCAAAATCTGGCTTAGGCCGGCAGCCATGTTCTGCGCATGATGCGTGGTGCTGCGAATCTTTCGGCCTAACCGGACGGTTAGGAGTGCCACCACAGGAAATACCAGAACGCTGATCAGAGACAGCTTCCAATCGATTGTCACCATCGCCAGCAGCAGAAACAGAGCGGTAAACATCTGGCGCAGCCAATCGGCGAGCATGTTCGAGACTGCTACCTGAATGCGGTCAATGTTTGACATCACATTCGACATCAATTCACCAGTTCCGCGCGTCTCGAAAAACTCTGCGCCCTGCTGCAAGATGCGATCAAACACCTCCTGGCGCAGATCCATGATCGAGTTGATGCCAACCCAGTTCACCAGATAGTTGCCTAGGTAATCGCACACGCCTTTGGCAACAAAGCAAAGCATCATGCCAATTGCAACCATCGTCCAGATGTTGCTGATGAACGAAGGGATCAGGTCACGAAGATAGAGCTGGAAGTGAGTGTGGGGAATGGAGAAGAGTAGAGCCGGCGCGTTATCAGCCGGATTCGGGTTCAGGACTCGTTCGAAGATCAGTGGAATCAGTCGGACAAGTAGACCTTGCGATAGGCCCACAATTGCCATGAACACGACCGAAAGCAGCAGGGCAGGGATGTATGGTCGGGCATACCGGAGAAGCCGGTAGAGGTCGCTCAAGCGTGTGCCTCTTGAAACGTGCGCAGGCGCTCAAGGGCAGCAATCACGCGCGAAACCGGCACAGCGGCTAAGCCATCCGGGGCAACAACGATCTCCGATTCGGTGCGCCACGGTCCCCAGATTGCCGGGTTCGAGTTGACGAAGAGAACCACCGTCGGAATGGCAAACGCCGCAGCCATGTGCGCCGGGCCGCTATCGTTGCCGATGAAGACCGAGGCGCCCGAGAGTACCTGTTTCACTTCTTCCAGCGTGCCTCGAAAGATCTGGTGAGGGGCAAAGGGCGTAGTATCGTCACCCGGTCCGGCCAGAAATATCGGGTTGATGTTCCAGAGCTTCAGGTATCGAGCAACCTCGCAGAAGCGCTCCGGCGCCCACTGCTTGTCAGGGGCTGAAGCGAACGGGTGCAGGGCAGCGTAGCGTCCGCTCAGCGGCGAAGCAGGGGCAAACAGCTGGGCGGATGGCACGTCCCCGAGCGGAACCCCGAGCGAGAACACGGCCGACGCCATATGCTCTGCTGTATGCACGATTCGATTCACGCCCAGAATCTGCTGAGCACGCGGAATGCGCAGGTTGTAGGCAAACGTGACATTATGGTGCGCAAAACCGGCCCGCCAGCGCGCTCCAGACAGCGCCGTCAGCCATTGGGAGCGATTACCACCGTGCAGATTCAGACAAAGCTGAGGCTTCCAATTGCGTATCGACTGCCAACGCGGGGGCAGCACCCTTGACACAACTGGATTCCCCTCAAAAACAGGCGAGAAGCGCGACTCGACGCAAACTCCAATTGCCAGGTCCGGGCGCGTCTGCTTCAGCAGAGCCAGCGCAGGAGTCGTTAGAACACAGTCGCCTAACGAACGCAGTCGGATCACCACGACACGGGCGCCTTCGGGCAGATGCTGCAGAACCGACATAGGGGAGCTCTAGGGTTCGATGGTTGCCTGGTCAATCAGCATAATTGGGATGTCATCACGGATCGGATACACGCGATAGCAGCCGACGCACTTCAGACTGCTTCCATCCTCTTTTAGGTGGACTTTCGACTTACAAAACGGGCAAACCAGTATTTCGAGCAGTTCGGGGCTGACAGCCATGGGACGACTCATAGTCTATCAGCGGAGATCGGTAGAATGCCACTGAGGAGAGCGTTCCTAAACGGATCTCAGCCTCTCGATGTCTCGCACCGGCGGAGAGCCGAACAAGCGCCGATACTCTCGGCTGAACTGCGACGGGCTCTCGTATCCAACCCGGTAACTCACGGCTGTTGCGTCGATGGATTCCGACAATAGGATCCGCCGGGCTTCCTGCAGCCGCAACTGCTTCTGATACTGCAGCGGACTCAGCGTGGTCACGGCTTTGAACCAGGAGTGCATGGTGGACGGACTCATGTTCACTTCCCGCGCGAGCTCCTCCATCCGGATCGGTTTAGCCACGTTCTTCTTCAGCCACTCCAAACCCGCCGCGATACGCCGCACCTGACTGTTCTCTGCCGTCATCCGGTGCAGCAGGCCGCTCTGGTCGCCCAGAAGTAGTTGATAGAGAATCTCCTTCCGGATGAGTGG
>CALMAV010000012.1:4931-5698 GCA_937859895.1 uncultured Bryobacterales bacterium
GGAGCAGGAATTCGGATCTGGTTAGGCTTTTTCAGCAGGCAGACCAGCCTCACCAAAGCATCTAACAAACCGTCTTCGAGAGGGCTGACAAACAACGAGCGCTGCCGGAGCGAATCGGCTTGCAGCGGCAGTGCCGCTTCGAGGATCAATGAGCTGATTTCAGTAAAATCCAGTTCCATGCTTAGCCCAAGAAACGGCTTGTCTGGTGATGCCTCCACTACCTGGCCCACCAGAGGTAAATCCATGGAGACGACCAGGTACTTACTAGGGTCGTACAAGTAGCGCTCGTTGCCGAACTGGATGCTCTTAGTTCCTTGCGCGACAACGCACAACACGGCCCGATCCACTGCATTAGGCGGAACAGTAGCAGTCGACAGCCGGGACAAATATAAACCCGGAACAGCCGTGGCGCCCGTACCGTCGGTACGCCGTAGCTCGGCAATGGTCAGCGCCAGTTGCTCAATGGGCTTCACTTCCGTCAGTGTGGCACCTCCTCGCGATGCTCACTGTTAATTCAAAGGATTAGGCAAGTACTGCGGAGTATTGATCAATTCGAAACAGTACGGGAATCCATCGATACGACATAGGCATAGCTGCGTTCCGCGGGACTGTTTCTCTCCGCTGCACTATCCGTCTTTGGAGGTAAGGAACTTTTATGAACTTTCGCACTCTTGGGCGCTCCGGGTTGATTGTCAGTCCGCTCGCTCTCGGAACCATGACCTTCGGCACACCGAAATGGGGTTCGCCCGACCTCGTCTCGCAACAGG
>CALMAV010000012.1:5708-12637 GCA_937859895.1 uncultured Bryobacterales bacterium
CCTATGTTGATGCCGGCGGTAACTTTATTGACACTGCAGATGTTTATGCAAAGGGTCGTTCGGAGGAATTAATCGGAACCTTCGTCGGCGAGCGAAGCCTGCGCGACAAGCTCGTGCTTGCAACCAAATTCACCTTCAATGCTGAAGCGGGCAATCCGAATGCGGGCGGCAATGGGCGCAAGAACATGCATCGTGCGCTTGAAGGCTCCCTGCAACGGCTACGCACCGACTACGTGGACCTGTACTGGACACACTTCTGGGATGCCGTTACGCCGGTGGAGGAAGTCTTGCAATCCTTGGGTGATCTGCAACGTGCCGGTAAGATTCGCTACTTCGGTTTCTCTGACGCGCCTGCCTGGTACGCCACCAAAGCAGCGACGCTGGCTACCGCACATTCGGTTCCGGGTCCCATTGCCCTGCAGCCCGAGTACTCGCTGGTGGAACGAAGCATTGAGCGGGAGCATCTACCGGCGGCGCGGGAGTGTGGCTTGGGTGTGTGCGCATGGGGTCCCCTTGCCTCTGGCTTTCTCACCGGGAAGTACGGGCGGGAAGGTGACGGCGCTACTGGGCAGGGCCGGTTTGAGACACGCAAGCCGTTCCAGAGATTTACCGACCGCTACTGGCGAACGCTGGATGCTCTGCAAACGGTAGCTGCCGAACTCGAGCGTCCCATGGCGCAGGTTGCTCTGGCTTGGGCCTCAGCTAAGCCTGGCATCACGTCACTCCTACTCGGTGCCCGAACGATTGATCAACTGCGGGACAATTTGGCGTCGGTCGACGTCCGCATTACGCCCGAGCAGTTCCGAGTTCTGGACGAGAGCAGCGCACTCGAGCCGATCCACCCGTACATGGGATTCACCCCTGAAGTGAGTCGGGGAATCTTCGGCGGCACCACGGTCGAAGGCTGGCGCTGACTGGCAGCTTCCCTCCTAGCCTCACCGATTGAAAATCTTTCGGTTCCGCTCTCGTGCAAAGAGAGGTTTGGTGCTAATATGCTTTTATGCGTACCACCCTTGAATTGCCTGATACACTTTTTCGTGAGCTAAAGTCCGTAGCAGCGCAGCGCGGAACAACGCTAAAGAATGTCATTCGAGCGGCCATCGAAGTTGAGATGCAAAAGGCTCAGGGTAAAGAAACACACAGGGTGAAATTCCCGATCCTTTCCTCGAAGAATCCAGGCAGCTTAAATCTCACCAATGCCGAAATTGACGACCTTCTTGCCTGATGTGAATGTCTGGCTGGCACTAGCATCCAGTCGTCATATTCACTCGCAAGTCTGCAGCGAGTGGCTGAACTCGCTCGGGTCTGAGACTGTAGTGTTTTGTCGGGTGTCCCAAATGGGACTATTACGCTTGCTTACAAACGAGTCAGCCATGGGAAAAGACGTTCTCTCCTCCCGCGAAGCATGGCATGTGTATACTGCCATCGTCCAAGACCAACGGGTCTCCCTGCTGGCGGAGCCGTTCAATCTTGAGCCGGAGTGGCGGAAACTTATGAGTCAGGATAAACCTGTCCCTAAGGTTTGGACAGACGCTTATCTGGCTGCATTCGCAATATCAGGCGGCATGCAGCTTGTGACCCTAGATCGAGCTGTGCTTAGCCTTACAAATCAGGCGTTGCTCTTGATCTGAGAGCAAACAAACTAACGATTCGAAACCGGTTGCGGTAAGCCGCTCGGTGTTGCGCCGGAAAGTCGATTCTGCCTGGACCAGGTACCGTCCTTGGCACCCTGAGCAATCTCCTGTGCCGTGAACGCATGTACACCCGTCGCTTGTTGTCGTATCGGTGCGAAAGCAGGGCTATCGTGCAGCTTATCGGTTACAGGCCAGTCACGGATTTCGTTCTGAACTGACGCAACGCGATTGCCTGGATTCGGGTGATCGCTCATGAAGTTTGGGCCGCCGCTGCCGCCCTGCTCCTCCAGGCGCTGGAAGAAGTTGGCGAGAGCCACCGGATCATAGCCAGCCTTGTACATAATAATCGCGCCAACCGCATCGGCCTGGGCTTCATCCCCGCGCGAATACTTCAGCGATAGCAGTCCGTTGCTGATGTTCAAGCCCATCTGGCCCAGGCTGCTGGCGAAACCACCGCGCTGCCCCAGCAAGCCACCCGCAATACCGAACACAGTTTGCGTCAGTTGCTGCTTCTTCATTTGCTTGATGGAGTGCTGCATGTAAATGTGGGAACACTCGTGCGCCATAACGCCCGCTAGCTCCGCCTCATTTTGGGCCGCCGCAATAGTGCCGATGTTGACAAAAATAGGACCGCCCGGCACGGCAAAAGCGTTAATCTCTTTCTGCGGGATCACATGGAACTGGTACGGCCAGGAGTTCTCTTCCGGAATTACTGCGACCAGCTTTTGCCCTAACTGCTGAACGTAGCGAGTAATAGGACTCGAATCGGGCAGTACGGGCATAGTCTTATAGACTTCGCTAACGGCTTGCAGACCGATCTGCTCCTGCTGCTGCTTGGTAACGCCCGTATTGCCGGGGTCAGGAAGCTCAGGACTAGGGATGATCGCCCAAAGGGCAAGGGCCGACGAGACCAGCCCGACAAGGAGAGAAGGCCTGAATTGCGCGGATCGTTTCATTGCTACTCACTCGATCTTATCGAGGAACAACGCGCTTGGAAACTAAGAACAACCTGAACCAGTAATGTAACCTGCACGATTATTAAACTACATAAAGCCGGTCAGTTTTCTTCAATCCGAATCCTGTCTTGCCTTCGTACGATCTTTCAGTCAGGTAGATTGCCGTTTCGCGGACCGCTACGGCGTGGGTTAACCGCACAGGTTTTGTACTGGGATACATTGGCTTAAAGAAAGTGTGCGGAGCCGGCAGCAGCCGAACAATTCCGAGCAGGCCCGGACCTGCCCGCATGCTGGAAGAGCATTCAGCGCGCTAGCTCTCTCCGCGGACGGGAACCCGGATCAATCAGCATCCTTCCCGTGGCATCGAATGAGACTACACGCAGCAAAGCACGGTACCGGAGAGGACGGTCTGAACACCAGCCATGAGCCTTACAGATATGCAGATTTTTGTGAACGCGGCCGAATCCCGCACTCTCACCGAGGCGGCGGAACGATTGAGCTTGCCGGTTTCGACGATCTGCCGTGCCGTGAAACGGATTCAAGCGAATGCCAAACTGGTCCTGCTCCGCCGGAGTGCGGATGGCCTTCATCTGACTCCGGCCGGCAAAGATTACTGGGAAGCTTGCCGACGAACCCTTGCCGCCTATCAGGAAACCCTCGACATTCTTGACACTCATCGTGGCCAACCACAAGGCAAGCTCCACATCTACGCGCCCATTACTTTTGCCCGCAGCGTTCTAGCTCCGGTTCTGCCCCGATTTCGGGAACTCTATCCTAAGATCCACCTCGAGCTTTCCCTTTACTGTTCGAATTGGCACCAGGAGCCATCGGCGGAGTTCGACATTTTCTTGAAGGTAAGAGATCCAAAGGACTCACGCCACCACATAAAAATCTTTCCGCCCATCCGACAAGGAGTGTTCGCCAGCGCGACGTACCTAAACGGGCATGAGCGGCCCGCCCATCCGGCAGATCTCCATAAGCATCAGTGCATTGGCTATTCGTCCGATCGCCGCCAAGTACCTTGGAAGCTCACCGGCGAAGGAGAGGAAGTGGTTGTAGAACCGGCATTCCAAATCGTCGTGGGCGATCCCGATATTCAACTCGATCTGACGCTGAGCGGACTAGGAGTCGCCTTGCTTCCCCTCTGGGTGGCCCACGCCGCCACGCAGCGCGGCGAACTCGTCCGACTGCTTCCGCAATGGACTCCAGAGCCCATCCCGTTTTGCGCTTTGTATCGGGGACGGTCGCGTACCTCACCAAAAAGTGAGGCGTTTCTTTGTTTCCTCGAACACGTTGTTGGCCAAAACGGCGACCCCCGGCTAAACGGCGGCGAGCCGTCCGACTTCTTCGGGTTACGTTCTTGACCGAAACAAACAACGTTCCTCAATCCATTTTGCGTCCGCTGCAAAGTGTCTTTGCGGCTCTGCTACGCAACGCTCTCTTGCTTTCGGCATCTCTCCATACAACGAATGCCCCCTGTCAATGCAATCTCAAGGGAAAACTCACCGTCTCGCTATGACGTGATTGTTGTGGGCGGCGGCTCGGCCGGCTGTGTGATGGCCAGCCGGTTGAGCGAGGACCCGGCCCGCACGGTTCTGCTGCTGGAGGCCGGACACGCCTACGCTCCAGACGGATACCCCCCCGACCTGACCCACGCTGACAGCTTAGGCATCGAGCCGCCGCACACCTGGGGCTATCAGAGCGTGCCGGGCCGGACCGCGCACAGCGTGGCCGCCTATGCCGGGCGAGTGCTTGGGGGCGGCTCGGCCATTAATGCAGGCATCGCTCGCCGAGCCCGACCGAGCGACTTCGCCGGTTGGGAACGGCATGGTTTGCCGGAATGGTCCTTCGCGACGGCGCTCGCCGGGTATAAGGCGTTAGAGAATACTCGGACGGGCGAGGATCGCTGGCATGGCCGGTCCGGTCCGTGGCCGATTCGGCAGGCGACCCTCCATGACCTCACCCCGCCGGTCCGGGCGTTCTTGGACGCGGCCGCAGCCGCTGGTCTCCCCCGCATCAGTGACATGAACAGCGACCACCAGGGCGGTGTCGGCCCCGAAGTAAAGAACGTCGTGGATGGCGTCCGCTGCAACACCGGCATGATCTACTTGTCCGCTGCGGTCCGCGCACGCCCGAACTTGTCGATTCGCGCCGACACGATCGTGGACCGCATCGGGTTCGAGGGCACGCGGGCAACAACGGTTCGCCTCGACGGCGGCGAAACCCTGCAGGCCGCTGAGATCGTGTTGTGCGCGGGCGTGTATGGTACTCCGGCAATCCTGCTACGCTCCGGGGTCGGTCCAGCGGAACATCTGCGGACACTCAATATCCCGCTAGTCGCTGATCTACCCGTAGGGGAGCGGCTGCAAGATCAGCCGATGTACACGCTTTCTTATGTCGTCAAGCCGGAAGCCGGGGCGACCCCGCCGAACGGGAGCGGCGTTTTATGGATTCAATCCGCTGAGCCGGTCGAGGGCGAACTGGATCTTCATCTTTCCGTTTCGGTCCAACCCGACTTTGATTCCGTCGGCGCACGCAGGCGCATTCTCAGCATCTGGGCCAGTGTCGTCACGCCTCGATCTACCGGCACAGTACGCCTGAAGAGCCGGGATCCACAGGTAACGCCCCGGATTGACTACAATCTGCTGAGTGATCCGACGGACCGCCGCCGCTTGCGGGAGGTTGTGAAGCTGACCCGGCACATTATGAGGACCGAGCCGATTGTTGGTCTGATAGACCGCGAGCTGCTGCCCGGCCCCAGCATCGAAACCGACGCGGAGCTGGACGCAGCGCTCGATGCGGGACTGATGACGTTCTACCATGGCACGTCGACGGTGCCCATGGGTGGGGACCAGGACGGAGGGGCAGTCACTGATGCTGAAGGCCGAGTCCGCCATGTGACAGGGCTGCGTGTGGTGGACGCCTCGCTTTTTCCAGAGGCGGTCTCGGTAGCGATTAACCTTACGGTCCTCATGGTGGCCGAGCGGATCGCAGCGGCGATGCGCTCGGCCCCGGGCACGTGAGGAGCACCTCTTTCTAACTACTTATGCTAAACGTTCATGCCAATCCCTTTGAGATCGAAACGACCAGGAAAAACGCCATGACCTATTCCCCAAAGATCATCGCTCCCCCTTACCATGTGCAATCGACCGCCACAACATTACGTAACGGATTCCCCTACTTCCCGTATCACGATTCGGTGTCGGCGCTCTGGTCCCAGAAGTGGCGCAAGCCCTGTGCCGCCGGGATCTATCCGTTCACCGACGCAAAGGTCGAGGACTTCGACCCGATTTTCGCTGAGCTGATCAAATCCTCGCAGGATGATCCGGCCATCCTGTATCGACCGGACGACTACGCCCAGCCGTTCTTCCCGATTGCGCAGCACCTCACCGCCCAAGCGGAGGACGCGATGTCGAAGGGCAGCATCGGCGAGGCGAGGAACCTCTTTCTGCGAGCGGCGGCAGTCTACCGCCACTCAGCCAGCAAGCCTGGGAAAAGGGCAAGGCCGCCTACGAGAAGGGGGGCCGACTGCTCGACCCGCCGAGCGTCCCAGTCGATATCCTATTCACGCACGTGGATACGTCTGCCGGTGATTCCAGCGGCGCCATTCAAGCCTATCTTCGTCTGCCGAAGGGCACCAAGCCGGCTGACGGGTGGCCTGTCGTGCTCTTCATCTGCGGGCTGGACGCCTATAAAACCGATCACACGCCGCGTACGCAGGGACATGTCGACCACGGCTACGCGACCTTGAGCTTCGAGATCCCGGGCACCGGGGACTGTCCCGCCGCGCCGAACGACCCGACCTCGCCGGATCGGCTCATGAGCAGTGTCCTCGACTGGGTGGTCGCGAACGCTTCAAAATATGAGTTTGATGTGAAAAAGATCATCGCGCGCGGCATCAGCACAGGCGGCTACTATGCCTTCCGCGTCGCCCACACGCATGCGGACCGGCTGTTTGCCGTCGTAGCGGAGGGCGGCGGGTGTCATCACATGTTCGACGTGGCGTGGATCGGCGCCCAGAACCAGATGGAGTACCCGTTCGCTTTAGCCGACGCGCTCGCGTATAAGTTTGGGTATCGTGACACCGACTCGGCCAAAGCGGTCTCCCGGTACGCGGCCGAGGCCCGCAAATTCAGCTTGGTCGAGTCGGGCTTAGTCGGGACGCCGACGTGCAAGCTGCTGGTCATCGACGGCATGGAGGACTCGATTTTCCCGATCGAAGACAATTTCATCGTGGCGATGAAGGGTGACAAAAAGGACCTCGTCGCGCGGGGCGACCGTGGGCACATGGGCAACCCCGGCGCCGAGGACATTCTATATGAGTGGATCGATAAGGCCG
>CALMAV010000013.1:0-1430 GCA_937859895.1 uncultured Bryobacterales bacterium
AGCACCAAGTGTCTGCCGGTAAGCCAGCGAAGCCAGACGGGCATACTGTTCGCCGCCGGCCTTTCTCAGGTCACTCATTAATTGCGCGTCGAACTGTTGGCAGCGTGTTGCCAACCCGTCATGATCACGGCGACCATCTCGCAACAGCGAAGCCGCATCTCCCCCGTTTCTACGCCACCATGCCCGTTCTTTGCGCTCGAAGAACTCAATCGAGTACAGGTCGTCATAGGCAATCATCAAGTAACGGGAAGCCGGTCCGCTGATCCGGCCCAGATCCAGGCTGTAGGCGATAGCACGATCGTTCCCTGAAGCTTCAGAGAAGTCGTCGTTCACGGGAAGCCGTCCGTCTTTGTCAAAGCGGGCGAGAGCATCCCCATGCTGCATAGCCGCCTCCGTAACGCCCTCGTTGCGGTCAGCTGCCAGGTATAAATAACCCCAATCGATTCGAAGGTCGTCCCCATATTTCTGCAGGACCGGCTGTTCTCGTGAACCCATACGCAACACCGGCCCACCATCCAGTAAATAGCGGGAAGCCACGGTTTTCTCATCGGGCGTATTCACTACTACGTCGGCCAAAGCATCGGCAAACAGCTGCACAGTGTGCTGGCCGTTGTCCGTGGGCCGCACAGTCCACTCCAGGTAGGTAAGCGGACGTGACAACACGTCTAAGTCGTCGGGCAGTGCTGGTGTCAGGAATGTAAGATCAACCTGGACACCTGCGCCGGCAAACTTGTACAGTGTCCGGGTAGGAAGGATTTCTACACTGGTCTGATGGAGAATCGGCTGCGGCTGCTGGCTATGGCGTGGATCGCCGCCCATCAATCGATAGATCTTGCCGTCCACGCGTGCATACGCGGTAAGCCGGTTTGGCTTCCCGGTCCAATGCTCCGTCCGTTTGCTGTTCAATTGGTCGACGTTTGACCAGATGCTGAAATATGGGTCGTGTACCACTAATGGAACTGCCGGGGCCCGCAATGGAGGCACATCTTGACCAAAGCCTAAAGCAGCAGAAGCCAGGAGCACTAGTGGCGCAACACTTACTCTGACGAACAAGGGCATCTTGTTTCTATATCAAATTGCGCCTGGTGACTTTCCCCAACGGTACACTGAAGTCGGAAAGAGGAGGTTCGATGAGTTTCGTCGCCACTTACAAAAAGGATCTGCTGAGCGCGCTGGAACTGGTCGACCTGGATAAGGTAGACCTTGCCACAAGCTGGATGCGCGAAGCACGTGATCGTGACCGTTACATCTTCACCTGCGGCAACGGCGGAAGTGCCTCTACCGCTTCTCACTTCGTCTGCGACGTCCTGAAAGGCGCCAGCTACGAACGTGATAAGCGATTTCGCATCCTCGCGTTTACTGATTCGCTGCCGACACTGACTGCTTACTCCAACGATGTCGGTTATGAGTGTGTCTTCCTCGAACAGTTA
>CALMAV010000013.1:1440-5334 GCA_937859895.1 uncultured Bryobacterales bacterium
CAGCGGCGATGTACTAATGGCCCTTAGCGGTTCTGGCAATTCCCCGAATGTAATTGCAGCTGTGAACTACGCTAAATCGGTTGGTTGTAAGACGATCGGATTAACCGGGCGCGATGGAGGTAAGCTTGGGCGCACCGTCGACCTAGAAATTCGTGTTGCCGAGCAACACATGGGCAGAATCGAGGACGGCCATTTGATCATCTGTCACATGATTGCTTATCAGTTGATGGATAATCCGGACCTCGGCGAGCAGGTCAGTTAGTCAACTTAAGGGGCAGAAGGCACACGAGCTGCGGCAGCGCTAGGGCTTGGAGCCTGGGTCGCAGACGTGTAAATTGCCGGCTCCGCTACACTCCCCATCGCGACCGGGCGCTTCCAGGCAGCCCGAACCAGACCGACAGAGGGCTTCTGTTCAGACTGGGAAGATTGAGCCTGCACCGTCTTCGAACCATCCGAGTGGCTGAGCAGCATACTCGCAGCACCGTAAAGCAGAGTAACTGGATTAGATCGCACAAAGTCTTTCGCTACAATTGTTAACCCGTGTCCAAAACGCGAGGCGATCGCCTTTCGCTGCTGCCGGGGAAACTCATGCGCCGGGTGATAACAATCCGTCATACGCAAAACGCCAATCTTGCCATCAGTAACAATGGCGTGCTTATCTACCATTTGAAGCCGAAGATTGCTGCGGGCCAGAAGACTTGCTGATTCAACACACCCGGTGAGCGCTAGATCGTCGATTACTTTCGCGCGCTCATTATCGATGTTGCGATCCGACGCATGACCTACTAAGCCTCCCTTCATGGAGAACGACAGGTCTTCAGATGCTGCACTCAACCACGTATCTGGTTGATCCTGCTTCCAGAGGCGAATATGGTGTCGCTTGGCAAACGTGTTTAAGCTTTTTTGATACATGGCCTCTGGTTGTAAGCCGTTCAAACTCAAGCGGGACATAGGAGCCATGCTGTAGCCGAAGCGCATCACCAGGCAGTTGTACATGTGGTACAAAGCCATTGCATTGCGTCTCTGCGAACCTGCCCAACCAGCAGCATAAAACGCTCGCTGAATCTGTTGGTGGGAACCAAATATAAGAATGTTGGTCAGATCAGATTGACCATGGGGTCCTCTGCGGCTCTGCTGCTCCGGGAGGTCACGCAAAAGTTGGCGCGCACGGACGACATCTCCCTGTGAAATGGGAGGAAGCTCACCTCTCCCTTGGGTCAGAGCGGGAATGACTTGTGCCGTCGTCACCTGAACAATGAGCTCAGTCCCGGCAGGGAAGTAAATTTCTGGGTCAGGCGAACGTGCGAGGAGGAACTTCCCGCCCAGAATCGGAATTGCGATAGCCGGGTCCGTCATCAAAGCGGATAGAATAATCGAAACTCCGGAAGAGAAATTGGCAACAGGATGAATGCCACCTATAACCCCACTCTCATTCACGCGCTCCCTTGCGGTTTCTACCTCTACTACTCGTGTTGAAAGCGGCATCTGAGGGCGTCCGGGAAGCGTTAGCCGGTCAAATTGCAAGGTAATACTCGCAGTAGGATGCTTGATGCCGAACCCGAGCCGATGCACTGTTCCAACTTGGCCGGATAACGTGGAACCTTGCGGGATAAGGACGTGTGACCCGTCCATTACCGGTGCAATTACTGTCGCCGCCACCGGATCACCCCGGTGTGAAAGACGTGATCCGGTCGTGGTATTTAGTCGAATCTCTAGGTTAGTTCCAGCAGCGAGGTCGAGCGCATGAGCCGGAACCGACCCTAGCAGCAGAAATAGGGTTGGTAATAAACACAGGAACCACTCTTCTCGGATGAGAAACAATAGAGAAGCGCAAAACCCGAAGTAACATCGACTGAGTCGCATTGCCAAGCTGGCCACCAATTTAAAAAGGGCTGACCAAGCGCAACGGCTAAAGCTTTCCGTTAACCCGATTCAGCGCGTCCTCTTATGATAAGCGACTTGCATAGCGTTCGTCCGAGCTCTACTAGCTAGAAGTTTGTATCAGCGAGCAAACTGCCTGCAGCAGGCTCGAAACACTGCTCCTGCCTCTTAGCCCCTGGTCAGAAAGGCAAAGGTCATGATCAAAATCGCTGCAATCCCACTACCGGCGAGAAGCGCTTCCTTATGTCGCCTCAAATCGAACCGTGAGTTCATGGTCTTATTTATTCGAAAATTCAATCGAAAGAAATGACGGTCATCAGCCACGTAATTGCAGTGTTGGATGACTGGCCGTTGTCTCACTAGGGGCTCTCGTGCCAGAGAGAATGGCTCGGTATTGAAGCGCTACTTAATGCGCGTGGGCTTGACCCTGTAACGTTTCGATAAAGTAGAGAGATTACACTAGCCCGATTCGCTGCTCCAGCCTGCCTGCAACGCATGACGAGACTTACGGTTACCATTCTCTTTCTTCTTGTAACTCTGAGTCAGTCTCGCGTGTCTGGCCAGACGAGTGTCAGCGGTCAGACTGTTCCGGAGCTCAGCGTATTGGATTCGACAATGACTCAAATCATGTCGCAATGGAGTGCGCCGGGTGCAGCACTCGCCGTATCGTATAACGGCAGGCTAGTATTTGCTCACGGTTACGGATATGCGAACACGACGTCTCATGAGCCGGTTCAACCTGACTCTCTTTTCCGTATCGCTAGCCTATCAAAGCCCTTCACTGCTGCTGCCATCCTGAAGCTAATTGAACAAGGGAAGATACAGCTAAGCACTCGGCCATTCGCGACACTCCTCGCTGACCTGACCCCGCCCGTGGGCACAACCAAAGACCCTCGATTGGACACAATCACGGTGCAGAATCTTCTGGAGCACAAAGGAGGTTGGGACGACACGATCCCAGGCGTCCTGGACCCCACGGTGGTCTATGTCGATTCAGCTGCCCAGGCCTTCGGTCTTCCACCGCCCGCTGACCCCGCTACGTTAACTCGCTATATGTTAGGCCAGCCACTTCAGCACGATCCGGGCACGACATTCGCATACTCGAACTTCGGGTACGTGGTCTTGGGTTTGATTATCGAACATGCCAGCGGGCAAACTTACGAAAGCTACGTAAAATCTTACGTGCAAATGCCTGCTGGAATCAGTCGCATGCAGCTAGGCCGTTCCGTTGCGAGTGAGCGCCTCCCTAGTGAAGTCTCCTGCTACGACTATGGAGGCGCGCCGCAAGTTCCTTCCGTGGTTCAACCTTTGTATTCTATTGTTCCGATTCCGTACGGCGGCTTCTCCCTTGAGCTACTGGCGGCGGCAGGAGGCTGGGTTGGCTCAACGGTTGATCTGCTTCGCTATCTCGACACAATGAATGGACAACTGACTCCTCCCATCCTGCAATCTCCGCCGTCTGGGTTCGTCCTCTATGTGCCTCCTGTCGGAAACCATTGGGTCTGGCTCTTCAATGGCGACTTCCCCGGAACCAACGCAAGGCTTCACTTGGATACCAATGTTCAATTGAATGGAAAAGTAAGTTGGGCTGTTCTCTTCAATACTCGCTCCGGCACGAATACATTGCAGCCCCTGACTGACGCCGATACCAAGATCCTCTCGGCGCTTCAAACTGTGCGTACATGGCCATCTCTTGATCTCTTTCCCACGTACAGCGGCCCCGAATCGAGCTGTGCCTTCTCGCTATCCAGCTCCGTTCTCAACCTTCCGCCCAGTGAAGGTCAGAGTACTCTCACTGTTTCTGATTCCAACCACTGCGCCTGGACTGCTATTTCTAATGCTAGTTGGCTTTCAGTGGTGTCAGGAGCGGCCGGCTCAGACAGCGATACAGTTACATTGTCTGCAACAGCAAACACCTCGGGCAGCGCACGAACTGGAACGCTGAGCATTGCTGGTCAAACTATTAGCGTGACGCAAGCCGGGATTCCTAGTCCTCTCTCCTCAGCGCTCCGC
>CALMAV010000014.1 GCA_937859895.1 uncultured Bryobacterales bacterium
TGGAAAAGGGTCTGCGGTTCGCGATCCGCGAAGGCGGACGCACCGTCGGAGCCGGTACCATCTCCGAGATCATCAAGTAGTTTGTTCCACGCTGAGGACGGGAACCCGTCCTCAGCAGCTTTAGAATCAACCCGGATTTCGCGACATTCATGAAAGTTACGCGGAATCGGTTAGGATAAGAAGATGCGCGAAATTATTACACTGCAGTGCCCGGAGTGCAAAAACAGGAACTACTCGACGACGAAGAACAAGAAGACGACCACTGGCCGCCTGGAGTTCTCGAAGTTCTGCAATACCTGCCGGAAGCACACGGACCACAAAGAAACAAAGTAGTCTCTCCGTTGCCGGTTCTTAGCTTCAGATCTCTGTAGCTGGGAACTGACAACTTTGACCGGGGGAATAAGCTCAACGGTTAAACTGTCGGTCTCCAAAACCGAACTTCTCGGTTCGAATCCGAGTTCCCCCGCCAGTTCTGCTTTGCCGAGCACCTCTCGCCAATAAAAGCGGTGACACAGTAGAATTACGATTAGAACGAGTTTGAGGCAGTTTTTTATGGCGAAGGCATTAGCAGTAGCGGACGAGCAAAATACCGGGATGCAGCGCTTCAAGGCTGGGCCGGATAAACTGATCGCTTTTCTCAAGGATGTCCGCAGCGAGATGCGCAAGGTGGTTTCGCCCACACGTGCCGAAGTTCAGTCCACGACGATTATTGTGCTTGTCACGGTGTTCGTGTTTGCCGCTTACTTCTGGCTCGTGGACAACATCATCGGACGGGCTATCGAAGCCTTGCTGCACAAGCTGAGCACCCACTAAGAGATTCGTAGACGAAGTCGATAGCACGAAGAAGGCATAACGATGGCGGCAGAAGAGCAGAACCCGGAAGCGCTAAATCCCGAGGGCGTTGCAGCCACGGAGACGCTTGCCCCACCGGTGAACGAAAATTTCAAGTGGTACATCATTCATGCCTATTCGGGCTTTGAGCGCAAGGTGCGAGAGTCGCTTGAGAGCCGTATCCAGGCGTTCGGCTTGCAGAACCGCATTGGCCGGATCATGATTCCGACCGAGCCGGTTACCGAGCTTCGGAACGGCAAGAAGTATACGATTGAGCGCGTCTTTCTCCCAGGCTATGTGCTGGTTGAGATGGAGCTTGATAACGATCTCTGGCATGTGATCAAGAACACGCCGCGCGTTACAGGTTTTCTTGGAACGGGCGATAATCCCGTTGCGCTATCTGAGCAGGAAGTCAGCTCCATCCTCTTCCGCT
This sequence comes from uncultured Bryobacterales bacterium, assembly GCA_937859895.1. Lineage (GTDB taxonomy): Bacteria > Acidobacteriota > Terriglobia > Bryobacterales > Bryobacteraceae > Bog-105. The sequence goes on from CALMAV010000014.1 coordinate 1,265, forward strand.
CCGATGTCTCAAAGGACAAGCCGTCGATGAAGGTCAAGTTCGCCAAGGGCGAGCAGGTCCGGATCAACGAAGGCGCTTTCGCGAACTTCAACGGCGCTGTCGATGATGTCAACGAAGATAAGCAGACCCTGAAGGTCATGGTCAGCATCTTCGGTCGTCCCACACCGGTCGAACTGACCTTCTCGGAAGTCGAGAAGATCGAAGAGTAGTTCCTGGGAATTCAGGGCAATTTAGAAGCATCATCAAGCAGCGGGCCAAGCCTGCCGCTGGAAGCATAAAGAGGATTTACCGCAATGGCACCGAAGAAAATTACTGGATACGTCAAGCTTCAGATTATGGCTGGCAAGGCCACCCCCGCACCCCCGGTTGGCCCCGCGCTCGGTCAGGCCCAGGTCAACATCATGGAGTTCTGCAA
>CALMAV010000015.1:0-17976 GCA_937859895.1 uncultured Bryobacterales bacterium
AGTGAACAGCAACCGTCCCTTAACTCGTCTGTCTCACGCTGGGGGTTCATTGCACAGGTAAAGCAGCGTCGATAAGGGAGCATCTGAACTCGATAGACGGTGATGAACGGCCACAGCCTCCACCATGTCTGCGGAAAAGGACCAGGACGAAAGAAGGGCGGCCCCTATCTCAGCATGACTGGTGCCACAGAGAGTTCGTTCGGCTTGTACCGGCGTGAGCCCTTGCGCCCGAAGCTCCCCGAGCCGGACAGGATAGTGGCTTTCCAACCCGAATAATACAATTGGGCCAATGTCATGAAGGCACTGAATAGAGTGCGGGCAGGATCTTGATAAGCCCCCAAGTTCGCGGCACGCAAAAGGTGAGCAGCCAGAACCGGATCTCGGCTCACAGCTCCCTCGGCTTGCCTAACTGCTTGGCGGGGATGCTACATAAAAAGGAAGAGTGCGGCTGGTATTCGTCTAGCTCGTCCAATCACAAGCTCGCAAATACCTCCAGTCGTCTTAGGGCCGGGAGCTGGTACTAGCCGGCTGCAGCAAAGCGAAGCGCACCCAAATCGGGATCGACACTGACTGCTTTGCGAAAAAGTGCTTGGGGTTGCAATTGAAGCCTCTGCGTAGCGCTCCTATGCTTTTCGATATCGTAGATGTCTTGCTCATCGTCTATCTCCGCTTCCGTAATGTAGAGGAGCGCAGCAAGGTTCGAGTCTGCATGAGCTGAGCTGTGATGAGCGGCTACCGCCCGCACCATGTCTGAAGGTAAAGACCAGGAGGCGAGAAGGTCAGCACCAAGTTCGGCATGGCTTTTTCCGCAGAGCACACGTTCGGCTGCTACGGCAGTCAAGCCTTGCTCACGCAGGTGTTGCAGCTGTGAACGATAGAAATCACCCAGACCTGCCAGGACAACTTGGCCAATATCATGGACAAGCCCAAGTAGCCCAGCCTCGCTGGGAGAGACTGCCGTCTTCTGAGCGAGTTGACGCGCCACCTGGGCGGCCAGCACAGAGTGATTCCACACTGTGCGGAGTGTAGGTGCGGAAAATGCTTTTTTCATAGTCAGCGCCATCACCTGGAATTGGACCGTATCCACGCCAAGTCTTTGGATAGCACTGAAGAGAGTTCGAGCAGGATCATTGTAGGCAGCCAGGTTTGCCACCCCAACTAAATGCGCCGTCAGCACCGGATCTCGGCTGATAGCCTGCTCAATCTGGCTCATGTGCGAGTTCGGATTCTGGAGGAGCGATAGGATTTGAAGCGCAGGGGAAGGCAGCGGACCTACCTGCTTTTGTGCCTGTCGGAGTTGGTCCTCGCTGACCTTTCGGTCTGAGGGACCGTACTGCCTCTGGGACGTGCTTACCTTTGCAAGCACGTGCCATGCAAACAACTGCTCTAAGGTCTCACTCGGGTCTGCCGATTCAAGCTTAATTTGCCGTCGAGCGCTCAGTTGCACCACGTGCGAAGCGTCTGCCTCCAGCCACTCAAGAACCTGCGTGCCCCCAAGCTCTTGAATTTTAGACCGAAAATCTTCGGCTAGTTCGGACCAGACTTCCATTAGATCTTCTTCGTTCTCGTCGGCGACAAGGTTGCGCAAAGATAAGTGCAGCTGGTCATTCTGGCTGTCAAATAAAAGAATTCCTGCCGGTCGTAGCTCCCGGCCCGGATATTGTAGCTGCAAGACTACCCATTCAGCCATTCGCTCCGAAGTAGATTGCGCTGCCCAAACGGTAGCAAGTGGACCCTTGCTGCGAGCAGCCTTTGGTGTTGCCATGAGTCACGTTCTATAACATGCTCCAGCATACGGCACTCTGCAACAACTCAGCACCTTCAGAAGCCGGTGAAGGGACAGAATTCCTGCTCAATTCGAGCGACCTCAGCTTATAGGCTGAGAAAATGAATTAGTGTAGACAGAATGTCGCAGATAATAGGAATGTGCATAATTTCTACACAGTTAGTGCCTGCGCGCAGGCAATAAATTCCTACTCAAGCTGCGATTAGTGCGACTTTCCCGGTAAGTATTTCCTTTAGATCTAAGACGTTAGGGGTAGGGCTACACCTAAGCCGCATAAAGGATTACTTGCTGATTAGAGAGGTATAAGGGCAAGGAATATATTCGGCAAAGTAATCCGAGAAAATTCCAGTTGAATCCAAACACAGAAGAAAGTCCACTGCATTTCGGCCGGAAGATGCATCGCCGGAACTGCGCAAGTCAGCTGGGGCGCTTATTCGACATAGGAGCGCTCAGCTGAGCTTGATTCGACACGTATTCAGATACTTTGACTCTTTAGGTAGCAGTCTAGTTCTTAGAAGGAGCCGCTCCGTCGGAGACATGAGAGAAAACGCTCGTCTAAACGAAATTGCTGAAATGGCACGGACTCAGCATAGACACTTCGAGTGCTGCTCTTACTGGCAGAGAACGTTAACTTTACTGATGCTGACACTGTGTTTACGCGATGACCAACTTGCCGAGGTTTGTGAATACAGTAGAACGATTGACAGAGTCCAGCAGGGATCGACTGTACAGAGTGGACCGGCAATCTCCCTTGTTGGAACACTACGTCTACTGCCTTTGCTGGTGCATCTACCAAGAGCCTCATCATTGATTTCTCCCCAGGGCTGATGGCTGTATTCACTGGATAAAAAGCCCAAATCGTACCTCTGTTTAGTTGCTCTGGGTTCTCCCTGCACTCTCCTTAATCGCTGACCGTGGGTGATGGAAGCGTGTGTTCAGGCTAGTCGGAACAATCTGACCTATTTACGATTCGAGACGTAAACGATGAGGCTGTATGCACCCCAGTTGCGTACGCCGAGCACCGCTGTGCAGACTCAGCCTCACACTTGCTTTGGCTGCGTTCTTCGTTCCGGTAAACCAGGCTGCCGTTTCCTCCTCCACTATTACGGCCATCTGGGCCAATGAGGGCGGCGACAAAGTGGCGCAGGAAGAGCTCCGAGCAACTCGGCATGTCGAAAACAAAACTGGCACGACACTCAATCGAGCTTGGAATGGATCGACTATCACCTTAGCGGGTGCTCATAACGAGGTCGTTAGCTTTAATTTGGTTTTGGAGGCAGGAATCGCACAGGCTCAGAATGTCAGCGTATCCTTCGACACGCTAACTGGGCCCGGAGGCGCCCAGATCCACTCCATCCCGGCAGTTGGCAATGGCATTTTCGACTGGACCCAGAGACCGATCGAACTCTTTTACATTCGGTATCTCCAGATCCGCGGGCTCAGTTACTTCGGATATGGCAAATGGGACGAGCGTGCTGTTCCCGTTCGCTTCCAGCGCCCTTGGACGGGCAGCCAGGGGCAGGGTTACGGCTCGTGGGCAGACCGCCCGGACCACGACCTTCACTATCCGGACATCATGGTGCCATATGATTTGGTCCACAACTTTGGCATTGCAGCTGGCCAGAACCAGGGAATCTGGTCGGATATTTACATCCCAAAAAACATTCCAGCAGGAATCTATCGTGGTGTCGTCACAATCAGCGAGAACGGTTCGCCTACTCAGACGGTGCCTGTGCAGTTGACTATTAATAGCTTTTCTCTCCCAGACACTCCGTCAGCTAAGACGATGATTCCTCTCGATACCAGCGACATTGCTTGGCGGTACGTAGCTGGTTATCATGCATACGCAAACTGGCAGACCCCGGCGGGCTTACGCATCCAGAAAATTACTGACCGGTATTTCGAACTGTTTCACCGGCACAAGCTCACCCTTGTGGGCGAAAACGAGTGTCCGATCATGGATCGACCTTGTGACAGTTCTCTGCCTCGTCTGAATGGATCTTTGTACACGGCTAATAATGGGTATGCCGGTCCAGGTGTCGCAACAGGTGACGGATTCTTCAGCATCGGTACATACGGAGGTTGGGGCAATGCGCATTACGGCGTTGCGGAATGGCGACAGGATGAATCACGTTTCCGACAGCACACAGATGCTTGGGTTTCCTGGTTTACCGCCAATCTGCCAGGAACAGCCTTTCACCTGTACTTGGAGGATGAGCCTCCGCCACAAGACTTTGGGCAAGTAGAGACTTGGGCGCAATGGATTCGGCGCAATCCCGGTCCGGGCCAGAATCTGCCTTCCTTCGTCACTCACCAGGCGGTACTAGCGCAAACGGACTTCCCGCATGTCGCTATTCCGGCTATGCCTGCGGGCTTCGGCGTTTGCCGTGGTAATGCGCCTAATTGCGATAGCCCTACCCTAGGGCAATCGGTTGCGGATGCCTATCGAACTACTCCCGGATTCCAGTCCTGGGTTTATAACGATCTTCGACCAGCTACGGGAACAGCGCTAACCGAGGACGACGGAGTCTCCATGCGGCAGATTCCTTGGATGTCCTACAAAAAGCAGCTTGCCCGCTATATGTATTGGTATTGCAATGTGAACACGCCATGGGATTGGTTTACACAGGCCCTGACTTGGGGCGATTACCAATATGTTGATCCAGTACTGGGCAAGACCGGGACGGCTGCCTCCAACGGCAATGGACTGCTTGCCTACCCTGGCACTAGCGTCTACCCCGGTCATACATCATACGGTGTGGACGGTCCCTTTGCCAGCTTGCGCATCAAAGAATGGCGACGCGGTATCCAGGACGTCGACTACCTGACCTTGGCCGCTCAATTCGATCCGGCCGGCGTGCAGCAAATCGTGAACACCACGATTCCCCAAGTCCTGTGGGAATATCAAACTGACGCTCCGTCCTACTACACAGGTGGAGGCCCCTCGTGGTCAGTTAACCCGGACGACTGGGAGGGGGCACGGGCTCGCCTGACACAGATCATCATCAATCACTGTGCCAGCCTCAGCGGTGCGCTCCCTGCTTCGCCCTGTACCGATACAGGAAGCAGTGTTTTTGGTGCGTCTCCGGCACCGCCTGCCCCAGTAACTCCGACTGATCCACCCTCGACACCACCTACGCCTAACCCGCCAAATCCAGTGGCTCCAGTGAGCGCTCCGGCGCCACCGGCTACTCCGATTACTCCAGCGCCGCCTGTTTCCGCACCAAATCCGACTCCCGTGACGCCAACAATGCCGTCCGACACTAGTGGTATTGATGGACTGCGATTCGTTCCGATCACACCTTGTCGCTTGGTGGATACCCGCTTACCGGGGAGCAGATTTGGTGGGCCTTTTATCGCTGGCGGAACCAGCAAGAGTTTTTTAGCATTCACCTCTCCGTGCGCGATTCCATCCGCAGCCAAGGCTTTTGCGCTGAACGCCACAGTAGTTCCTCACGCCGCTCTACGATGGCTCACCATTTGGCCAGGCGGCGAACCGCAGCCTTCGGTGTCTGTTCTGAACTCAATGGACGGCAGAGTCAAAGCCAATGGACTGGTCGTGCCTGCGGGCACTAACGGTAGTATCGAGGCCTATGCAACCGATGATACGGATCTGATCCTGGATATCTCCGGGTATTTCGTTCCAAGCACGCAGAGCGGGTCGCTTGCTTTCTACCCCGTCACGCCCTGCCGTCTGGTAGATACTCGATCTGCCGCCAGCTCTCTAGGAGGACCATCGTTGCCGGCCGGGAGAGAACGAAGCTTTCCCGTTCTCAGCTCCGCTTGCGGGTTACCCGCCAGAGCGAAAGCCTACTCGCTGAACTATACGGCCATTCCTAAGAGGGGCCTGGGGTGGATGAGTACTTGGCCTTCTGGGCAGCCCCAGCCGGTTGTATCCACGCTCAATGCGCCCACGGGCGCAGTCACCGCGAATGCTGCAGTTACGGTGGCAGGAAACAACGGTGCTATCTCCGTTTTTGCTAGTGACGATACGGACCTGGTCATCGACGTGAATGGATATTTCGCGCCGCCTGCCCAGGGTGGGTTGTCTCTCTACACCCTCACGCCATGCCGTGCCTTCGATTCCCGCACGGTCGGACAACAAAAGCCTATCGAAGGGCAGATAGCGATTGACTTTGCTGCGAGTAGCTGTGGAGTGCCACGGGAAGCAGAGGCCCTCATCCTAAACGCGACAACGATCCCAGTCAGGAAATTGAGTTATCTCACTTTGTGGCCGAAGGGGTTAACCAGACCCCTGGTTTCAACCCTAAACGCAGGCGATGGTTCCATCACATCGAATCTGGCTTTTGTGCCGACGCAAGAAGACGCAATCAGCCTGTTCTCGACCGACCCGGCGCACTTCATCACCGACGTCTTCGCTTATTTTGCTCCTTAGGCCGCACGATGACCAAAATACACTGAGATGATTGCTGTCGCTGCGGTATTCAATTGCAGACTGCCTTAAAGCCACATACGTCCATGCCGCCGCATTAGTGCTTGTCAGCCGATCAGCCTGCCGGGTAAAGTTCACTAGCTGGGGAGAGTAGGCTCCAGAATGTAAATGATTCGGCCAAGCTCGCCTTGATTGAACTGGGACAGCTACTCCGATCGCACAGTGAAGCGTAACGAATTTGCCGCTACCGTCTGCGCGTGAATCTCCGCCCTTACTTCTCTGTAAGTCGCTTCAGCGAGGGCTAGCCGGCGCAAGCCCTCAGGTAACGGACCAAAGACTGCCGTGAAGACTGTTGAGCTGTTGCCATAAGACGGCGAAGCCTGTAATGGGTGCGTTGCTGGAGTTGAGAAACCCGGCCTTGCGTAATCCTCAAGGAATGAGCGGTTTCCTCCAATGAGAGATCATCGTCATACCGCATCTTCAGCAAGGATCGCTCTTGGTTGGAGAGTAAACGTGTAACGGCTCTGATCCGGTCGATCTCCTGTTGACGCATTGCGAGTTGCTCCGGGCTTAGTTCTCTTGCAGGAAGAGAGTTAACTTTTCCTGAGGAGGGAAGCGCCGCTTTCCCCTACTGCCGCATCGAACAATTGAATGCGTTTACGCTTACTGCAGCCAATCGGATTAAGTGACCGCAGGTAATCCAGAATGGATCCGCGAATGCGGATTTCGGCGTATCCTTCAAAATTGCCAACGCTGGCCTGATAGCAAAAGCTGGCCTGAACAAGTCCGTAGTTAGCAGCCGACTCTAAGTCGCAAAGATTCAAACCAATGCTTGTCGGCAACCTGCGATGGAAGTTTCTTGCAGTTCTGCGAGCAAGCTCCAGGTGCTCAGAGGTTAGGTCGACCACCAGAGAATAAGTCACTACAGGGCTCGTTTATTCTCTTATCTCTGGATCTCTCGCCTACTTCTGCATCGCGGAAACGAGGGCAGAGGTGAGAAAACATCCACCCTGCTAGGCACCGGGAAGAAACTGGAACATACACGTGAACTGTATCTGGGCTGGCTTTTGTCTCTTATCTTTTGTCATCACCCTCCTCGCTGTTATTCGAGAGCGCGGAGAAGATCCCGCCTACGAGGGAGACAAGATCGGTTACCGCAATTAACTTCTTCTCGCCTATTGGCAGTGCCTCGTTTCGTGAAGAGGGACCCGCACAAGGCGAAGGTGCTCCTTCGTTAGATCCGCCACGGCAATACTCGATGCGTTCGGCTAGGGGCCGGGTCTTAGAAATAGAAATCCCTCTAGACAACGGCACCCTCCCCGCAAGTCCAGATCTAGTTCCAATAGCTATTGGGAGCTGGCTATACTCTCAATCCTTAGTTTGGCGTATTGTTTCTTTGCGACAAAGTGCTCAGAATAAGGTGATTCGGGTCGCCAGCCAGTTCGCTTGAGGAATTGTCTCAGCCCACTTGCTGTGCAGATGGAGCGTGTGTTGTCACATTCAGACCCTTCTCTTTGGGACCTTGGAGGTTTACGGTGTCTACTCCTCACGCCATTGATTCGATCGATAATGCTCAGATTGTGCAGTTAATCCTGAATAACGATCCCCTTGGGGGAGACTTGCTGTACCACCAGTATGCTCGAGGGCTTTCGTTCCTTGCGAAGCGCTACAGCCCTGAGCACGCTGAAGATTGCATTCACGATGCTTTGATGGCTGTTATTGGCCAGATCAAAGGGGGTAAGTTAATTACTCCAGCGGCCTTGCCCGGCTACCTGGCCACAATTTTGAAACGAACAGCCTGGACCGCCAATCTGGAAGCAAAAAGGAGAGCGGGAGACCAGCAGACTTTTGACAATATTCTGAATACCTGTGTAGACGAGCGGGATGGGCCAAGTCGGTTATGGGAGGTGAAAGAACAAGCCCGTCTTCTGAAAGACGGACTGCAACGCTTGAAGCCAGTGGAACGCGAGATCCTGACTCGGTTCTACTTGCAGGAGCAGACTAGAGGGGAGATCTGTATGGCTATGAATCTCACCGAAACACAATTCCGCCTGCTGAAGTGTCGCAGTAAACAGGTATTGACAAGAGGCGTTGCCCAGTCTACGGCGAGACCTGTTTGTGAGGAACGCTTTGCTTCGCCCGAGCTTGTAAATTAGGCTGACCAGGCCGGAAGAGCAGCGGGTAAGCCAGTGGAGTAAGCAGAAAACTCGACGATTGATCGTGACTTGGCTGTAGGATCGCAAATTGCGCTAACTTAGGCCGCATCTCATCGAGCAACGCTGCGAATCGGGTAGGAGCCTGCCGTGAATCGAAGCCCAGCATCTCCATCGTGCAGCCGTACTGAAGATCAAAGTAGGAGGGAAAGGGTTCGCCACCATCCATCAAAGCACCTGCTCCCATTCTCCGCAAAATAGAGGAGGACCGGTCCTGGACCGTCGCCATACACGAGCATAAGCAGTGTCCGATCGTTTCGGCCCAGAGGTAAAGGGCTAGAAGGGTTTCTAAAGCAGCCTTTGTGTTCCGATAGTGCTCTGCAATGGCCCAGCCTCCGAGTTCCGCGTAGCAGACTTCTTCATTTTTGGCTATCTGCAATGTAGCCTCTGCAGCACGGCGCAATTTGCTCCCCCAACATCGGTCCTGCGCTAAAGGAGACTGCGCTAACCGAAGCTGATCGTAGGTCACTTCGGCAGGGTGGACGAGGTAGCGCGCGAAACAATTATTTGTTCGTGTCGATCCACCAGCAAGAAATGCCAACACCGTTCGTCATCGTCCATTGGGTAGCCACCCTGTGTATTCAAGCAAGAGGAACTAATGGCGCCATCTTGTAAATAGGCTCGGCCCCGCATTTGTTGCAAAGAGGCAAGATGCAGATGATAGAACTCTGTGCTCCTCGTTATTCTGTTCTGCGCTAAAGGCCAAACACCAGGGGGAGCTAGGAGCTGAAAACGATAGGCAGATTGTGTCATAAACCGTGATGGGCAACGTTCCTTGCCAGGGTAAAAGGAGGCAGAACGTCTCCTCTTTCTTATCGAAACGAATCGGCGCAAAGGTGTTCCCTTTGTTTGCCCTCTCATCCAAGGAGAATCCTGAACCTACCCTTAGACGTGCTAAGCGGTGAGAGCAATGGCCGTACCGGGGTAACGGACTATCGGAAGAACCCTTAAGAATCAAATACTTGACAGTATTTACCTCCCTGATGAGTTTTTGCTGTCCGCGATTTTACCTTTGGTAGCTGGCCAGCTTGGAAAGGTATTCATTTGAAGAGCTTCCGTTAAAAAAGGCCACTCAACTTACAAATGGGCATTGAACTGCTTACTTACTGGCGAGACCGCCTTATGCTTCAATTTTCTGCTCCTACCAGCTTGCCCTCGCAGCACGTAAGCTTTTCCGATTCTACTTGGACAGAGTCTTCCCGGGACTGCTGCCCGAATGCTTTGTCTGGACAGCTACTCGATCATATGCTCGGCTGCGACACGTGCTTGAGCGGATCTCTGGACCATGAAATGATGAGTTGCTCAGTGTACGCAGACTTACAAGAGCAAATTGCTTTGTGCGGTGGTCCTACTCGGTCGCTTGTTCTAGCGTATTAACCTTCGACTTCTCCAATGCAGTACACCCGAATGGATGAACTCAAGGTAGTGAGTCTCTGTATCTCCTGCAGGTGGCTACTCATCAGGACGCTGGTTCGCACAGACTCTTACTGACCAGCCACGAACAGCCCCGAGTAGTAGCACCGTAGTGTGTGGACTACGGAACATCCTCGCAACGTTTTGCCTCTACAGATACAGCGCGGCGTCGAAAAGTAATGAAAGGAAGTCAGAGCCGCCCGTGGCTCACTTAGGTTGACTTGCCTGATAAGGAGTTGACGCCGTGACCTTTCAGTATTCAGAGCAGCCAAACTGCCGTATTAAACTTGTTCCTTTTAGCAGCTTTCCAGGGAAAGAGGATCTTCCAGGCACCTTCGATTGTTTCGAAGACAAGCGCCTTCAATTGTCATGCCCCGAGCCGCTTCGGTCATCTCAAGCGATTACCGTAGAGCATGATGACATGCTTTTTTTGGGCGAAGTCTTAGGGTGCACTCCGAAATCTGGAGACCAGTGGACGGTTCTCATCAAAGTCGAGCAAATCGTAACTGCCCTACAAAGCCTACTTTGCCTTCGGAATGAGCTGATGGAAGCAGAACGGCCGACTCGATCCGTGCCGCTACGAGAGGCGGCCCTTGCTGCTTAAAGGCAGCGACCTTGACTAACCGTTCCAGCATTCCTAAAGACTAACCATGAGACCGTCGTTCGCTGCTTTGGTCGTACTGGCTGGCTTTTGGCCCTTTTCTGCAACAGCCGCATCGTGGATTCACCTGAGCACTTCCGAGTTCGAGGTTTACTCCACTAACCCTGAAAAGGAAAGCCGTGAGCTCATTAGTGTATTAGGGAGCGTTCAGTCGTTCATGCGAACTGTCGGCCTTGTTCGCACCTCTGCTCTGGGAGACCACCCGCGTACTCCAGGTTGTATTGTTGCGCTCAGCTCGCGCGAAGAGTACTCTCCTTTTCGCTTAAGTCCCACTGCTTTTGGCTACTTCCGGCATGGCCGGCTTTGCAATTACGTTGTCCTGCAAGATATAAGAGACGAGCACCGGCCAGCAGCGGTTCACGAGTACATCCACCTTCTTTTCCGGCAAGCCGACCTTACGTTGCCTCTTTGGTTGAACGAAGGTTTAGCTGATTTTTACTCCTCTTTTGAGCATGAAGGATCGCAGGCGCGGATAGGAGGAGCTTTGCTCAGCCGAACGCGAATCCTGGAAAGGCGATCCCTGATCGACTTACCCACTCTGTTTGCTGTGGATCACAAGTCTCGGTTTTATAACGACGGCGAGGATATAGCAATCTTCTACGCCGAAAGCTGGGCGTTAGCTCACATGCTCGCAATGGACCCGGACTATGCACCAGGTCTTCCCCGGCTGATTCAGCTGCTATGCAAGGGGCTAGTTCCAGCAATGGCGTTTAAGCAGGCATACGGAAAGTCCATCTCCGAAGTAGAAACGGCTCTACGAGCTTACGTGCCGGCCATCTCTCAATCCTCTCCCAAGCTCATCACCATTGATACTCCGGCTATCCCCATCTTTCGCTGGGCAGAGGAAGTCCAGAGTGAATTCCTACTGGGCGATACCCGAGGAACCATGCCATGAAGGCTTGCGTCCGATTTCTCTCCAGGTTGGCTTTTTCCCGTGGCGAAAGTTGCCGTCGTTCTAAGAGAAGTAAATAACAGTTTGACCCTTCCGTCTCGAAACCATCTATTCTTGTTCGGCTAAACCTGCAGTAATGAGTTTGGCTTAGTTGGAGCTTGCAAAAGAGCTCGCTTACAAAAGCGCCGCTATCTGTTGCCTGGCATGATCGTGCCGCCCGAACTCGCTTCCATGGTGGCGGGCAACATCAACCCGAAAGTCGTCACCGATCAGTGGTCGGAACTACTCCGTCTTGCCCTGTCGATTGAAACCGGTACCGTGACTACCTCGGTGATCCTGCGCAAGATCGCAGCATATCCCCGTCAGAATGGCTTCGCCCTCGCATTGAGTCCAGCTGTTCACCCTGTCTATAAAGTTGGTTCACTTCATAAGCCTGTCCATTCCAAGAGTGAGTGCCCAATCCAGTAGCAAACGGGTTGGCTGCCCAGAATGAACACAGACCTCATTGCCGAAGAATGCGAGCAACCCCCACGAATACATCCAGACAATTCGGTACGAAGTTGAGAGAGTATGGCTGGGCGACGATGTCGAAAGACTCAGACCTAAATCTACTCAGGTCTCTCATGTCTCTGACCTGCCTGGACCCGCACGAAGTTAACTATGATTTCGTACGTAGCACCAACCGAACTGCTTCTTGCTTAAACTCTTGCGTATACCGCGCCCGCTTTGACTTTTCCAATCGTTTTCCCTTTGCTGATTTTCAGCTATGGGATACGTTTTGCACGGGCAAGATCACCCGTCATAACCAGTCCACCTTCGGGCAGTAAGAGTCAGGGCTGGTGGCCAGTCTCACTGGATAATGACAATTTCTTTGAGTTCACAAGCTCAGCCAATCTAAGCTCCTGCCTCCCTCTCTCCGGCAGTACCCTAATCCTGCAGACTTGTTCCGGTCTTGATACCCAGAAGTGGCAATGGCAATAGGTGCATTGAGAACGAGCGGGTAAGCTCACATAAGTTCAGTATCCTTTTGTCCTCTAACAAAACAAGTATCGATAACTTTGATTTGGCCAAGCTGCTGGGATTTTTAGTGCAGACTGGTGTCGCAACAGACATAGAGAATCACATGAGGATGTCCTTTTGACAAGACCCGACCACAGGGTCTCGTCAAAGCTGTGCAGGAGAATCCTGGCTTCAGATGCGTGTTAATGGATCACGATCACACAGAGGGTTGGGAATTGCTTTCCCAATCCTTTGCATTCACAATGGTCCTCGCCGTAAAGGGTACGCTCCGGCCAAGTCGAGCTTACGTTCAAGTCAGCATTTGCCAATTCTCGAGCGCACGCAGGAAGTCTTGCTTCGAGATTGGTTTCCCCAAATGTGCATCGCAGCCCGCTGCACGTGACTGCTCCACGTCTTGCGGTAATGCATTGGCAGTGAGCGCCAAAATAGGAATGTGAGTCCCGCCTTTCTGTCGCTCTACTGCTCTTATATAGCGCGTTGCAGTAAGCCCATCCATCACGGGCATTTGCACATCCATCGCAATGAGCTCATAGGCTCCGGATTCGTAGGCCCGCACCGCTTCTTCACCGTTTTCGACGAAGGTTAGCTCATAATCGGTTTGCCGGCAATACGCTTGCAATAAGAAACGGTTATCTTCCGAGTCTTCGGCAACCAGAATTCTTCGTCTGTGGGTACAAGCATCAGCTCGGTCTGAAGAGGCGCCAGTTGACATCTGGTGCTTTTGGAGTTCCTTTTCCAGGGTGGGCACACAGCTGAGTGCTTTCACAATCTCCCGTAGCAGTTCGTTGCGGCGAATTGGCTTTAGGAGGTGACCGGCAAACTGCATCTCCCGGCAGTAGGTCAAATCGCCCGATTGCCGGTCTGAGCTAATGATCAAAATCTTGGTGCTAGGGCTTACCTTTTGCATCCGAGAAGCTGTCTCAAATCCATCAACATCCGGCATCCAGCGATCCAGGAGTGCGACTGCGAATGGTTGATCCGCTCCGGTCATTGCTTGCGCAAGCGCCTCCGGTCCATTGCTGCAAAGGGTTACTGGCATGCCCCAAGCCAAACACATTTCACCAAGAATCATCCGGTTGACCGAATTGTTGTCGACAATCAGGACAGGTCTTCCCCTTATCTCGCCGACGCTTTCATGAAGAGGCGCTGGCTGCTCCAACGCGACCGGCAGGGTCACCTGAAAGGAAAACGTGCTGCCCTTTCCGAATGCGCTTTCGACTATAAGTTGACCACCCATCAGTCGTACTAAGCGTCGACTAATGCCTAGACCCAATCCGGTTCCGCCATAGCGCCGTGTGATTGAGGATTCCGCTTGCGTGAAATCCTCAAAGATCGCTGCTTGTTTTTCTTCGGCGATCCCGATACCGGTATCCGACACGAGAACAGCAAGCGTCGTGTGGGTCACCGAGTCCTGAGATCGGATTTTCAAAAGCACTTCTCCATGGTCGGTGAATTTGATGGCATTACCTAACAGGTTCAACAAAATCTGTTGCAGACGGACTGGATCACCGATTACGCTCACGGTGGTGCCCGCTGCTATTTGCGCTCGGAAAACGAGCCCCTTGGCTTTGGCTCTCGGCTGCAAGATCTCCCGCACCTGTTCCACGATCTCGCGTACATCGAAGCTAATATGTTCCAACGCGAAGTGTCCTGACTCGATCTTGGAAAGATCAAGGATGTCGTTGATCAGGGCGAGTAAAGTTCCACCTGCACGCCGGAATACTTCCACGTAGTGGCGCTGAGTAGAGGAGAGTTCGGTTTCCCACAACAAGTCCGCCATGCCCAAAATGGCATTCATGGGTGTCCGGATCTCATGGCTCATAGAAGCGAGGAAATTACTTTTAGCCCGGTTCGCTTCTTCTGCTTTGGCTGTCTGCTCGCCTAGATCCTGGTTCGAGCGGATTAAGGAGAACTCTTTTCCTCGCAACGTGGCCTCGGTACGGGACCGTCTGCGCATCTCAATACCGACAATTGTGAGCGCCGCCGTAGCGAACAGGAAGGCCAAGCCGAAGGAGATGAGAATAGCTTTCCGAACTAGCTCAATGGATCGACGGTTTGCCTCCTGCTTCTCCCCGAGTTCGATGCGCAAATGAATCCTGGCTTGTTCAGCTTGCGCGCCAATCTGCCGCATGAGGTGAAATCCCTGCGACGACCGGACGATCTGCAGAGCCTGATCACGGTGACCCTCTTTTTCCAAGGTGACCGTTCTTTCCAACTCCGCCAATTTCGAAAGAACGGCCTTTACCAACGTTTCATCGATCCCGGTAACGTTACTCGTGAGAGTGGTCACATCCCGGCGCCCCTCGTCGTAGTCCTTAAGATACTGGGCCTCCCCGGTCAACAGATAACCTCTTTGACCACTCTCGGCAGTACGCGCCGCCAACACGAGGCTGTTTAACATTTTCAGTTGACTGGAATATTGTCGGCTTGCTGCCTGGCTATCCAGGACGGCAAGAGAGCTGAGCCAGACTACTGCATCGACGCCGCCTACCATTATGAGTAAGCCTACGATTGCCAGCAAGGCGGCCGTCATAGAAAATTGCTGCGGTCGGTCGTGCAGTGCCTGTCCCACAACACCTAGCAGAGCCACGCCTAGAAGACAAAAGCAGAGGGCGGCTGAAGAAGGAACAGAGTGAAAGAGCGCATTCCACCAAACAAGGCCACTCAGATCAATGGCGCGTACCAACAACACCCCGCATCCAAAACTGCTAATGATCACTCCTAACAGGCCAACGGCCCAAAGCGACTTGGAAGAGAGTGGGGTCGTTTCGCAAGCAGGAGACATGGGTAAAACGGGCTCGAAAGGCGAGTGGACCTAGTAAGAAAGTGCTCGCTGGTTTAGCGAAGTCGCTTCAGATTTCACTGAAATGCATTATTGGCGGGATCTGTGCTGCGTTCTTAATGCTTGTAAACAGTCGGTGCCGCCCGAGCAGTGACACCAGTCCGATGCCGTTGCTGCTATTCTTCTCGGACAGCGCGAAATCCGGTAATGTTAACGAGTTCCTTTTCCAAGGCGAGAAGCGCATTGTCGGGCGCAGATTGGTGTGTCAACACCGAGTGCACCGCTTCGAAATAGGCGCGTGACACACGGTCATAGGAGCTGCCGGCGAGCGAAGACGGACGTGCTACGACCCCGGTCATGACTTGGCGGGCCATAGATCCATGAAATGGTGTGTTCGCCATCACGTCGGGACGGTTTTGAAGAGGCCAGCGTGTTGGCACACTTCCGACTTGTTGGGCCCGTTCGGCCTGCAGGGAAGCACTCACCAGATAACGAAGAGTCATGACCGCCTCAGCCCGATGCTCGGAGTACCGGGAAACCGCGACCCCGTTACCCCCTAAAGCTCGCACCTGACCGTTGATACCGCCAGGAACACGCGTGATGCCGAAACGGCCTTGCAGCGACTTGGACGATGCTGCCCGATTGTAGGCGTAGGCCCAACCACGTATGAAAGCGGCATGGCCAGCTGCCCAAACATTCCAGCTATCATCTTCGTCGTAATCAATCACTCCCGGAGGGGTGATAGTGCCCACCCACGAGGCCGCGCGCTCCAAAGCCTGCCGGGTTCGACGGTTGTACACCCGAATCGTGTGGTCCGACTCTAAGATGTGCTCTCCTGCCTGCGAACTCAACCACTCAAATGCATTGCAAGTCAATCCTTCAGAGGGACTGCCCGGCCACACAAACCCCCAAAATTCTTTCTGGCCGGCCTGTCTTTCCCTTCGTTGAATCACTTTGGCCATGTGCTCTAATTCATCCCAAGTCTCGGGAGGTTTCGCAAACCCATATTTCTTCAGCAGATCCGAACGGTAATACAGCAGTCCAGTGTCCATGAAAACGGGAACCGCAACTAGCCGCCCGTTGATCGTGAACGCCTGTAAAATCTCGGCGGGAAAAGAATGAACATCCTGGCCGAGGTAGGGCTTGAGATCCACCAGATGATCAGCGAAGATCGCGGGCCAGATAATATCAAGCTCTAATAAATCCGGCTGCAGTGAGCGCTCCCGAAATAACTGCCGATACGAGTCGACCCGGTTGTCTGATTGAAAGGCGGGTAGATATTGAAACCGGTAGCCGAGCTGGTCGACGTAGGGCGTTAAGTGGTTGCGCTCGAACTCAGCGCCACGTCCGTTAACAAGCGACATCATTGTCAGGAGAGGCCGCAATGGCTGAATTTGGCCTGTAGAGCCGGAACGCTGGCCGGGAGCGCACGCAACTTGTGTGCTTAGTCCGAGCACGATTCCCAAAATGGATCTGATGTAAACATCACGGCGCGGCATATCAGGAACAAAAGGGAATGATCGTAGCAACGGCTCACATTTAAGTAGCGAATGAGGCTGTTTCCTCTACTCATTTAGTGGTGGTCGCAAAGAACCGCAAGTGGGCAGAAGCCCTTGCGTCTGCGCCGCATAAAGATAAGTGCAGACCGGAATTTGGATCTTAAAGTCTCTTTGGCATCCGGCGTCGATGCGCATCGGTACCCGACTGGCGATTTGTTTCACAGCCATCCTGCTGCTGTTCCTGGCGGGAAGAACCCTGTCCTTCTGGCAACTTCAAGGCGCTCACCGTCAAACCGAAGAGTTGGATCGGAATGCACAACAGGTGGAAGCGATCCTACGTATCAACAACAGCATCCTGAGCTATCAACAGACCATGCAGAGCCTCATTGCCAAGCGGGATCCCGAGTTGCTAGCGCAGTCTCTTGCGCCATTTCGGACGAACTTGCTGGAGCAGATCGATAGCGCCTGTAGGTCATTGCGCCGCTCAAAGGAGCTGGCGCGTCGCCGGGCCATGACCATTCTAATATTGACCTACTTCAGGCAAAACATACCCCATCAAGTCTCTTCGGCGATCCTCATGGCCAAAGCAGGGGACTGGCAAGCGCTGACCCTGAAGTTCAACAGCCAGACCCAGAATTTGAACGATATCTTGCGCCCCCTCATTCAGAACATTGATCTAGAGGCAGCCGAAGAACGCGAGATGCTGCTCTATAATCTTCATGCGGTCCGGCAACGAGAATCGGTGACCTTCCTGGGATTTGGTTGCATGGTTTTCCTGGCAGCCGGATTGCTGGCATACGCAGTGACCCAGAGCATCACGCGCCCATTAAAGCAACTGTCCGACGAGGCGCAGGCTCTCGGGACAGGCAATTTCACCCGCCGCGTTCCCCTGAGGGGTGACGACGAATTGACTTTGCTGAGCCGAATCTTCAACCAAGCTGTAGGCCAACTGCAAGCTTTGTACGCCGACTTAGAAGAGCGAATCGCGGAGAGAACCATTGAACTCGAGGCGGCCAAAGCGGCGGCTGAAATAGCTAATCGAGCCAAGAGTGAGTTTGTCGCCAATGTGAGTCATGAGATCCGGACCCCGATGAATGCCATTCTCGGAATGGCGGATCTGCTTGCCGAGACCGAATTAGATCCAATGCAGCGGCGATATATCGAAGTATTCCAACGCGCCGGTGCGACCCTGCTCACCCTAATCAACAATATCCTGGACCTTTCCAAAATTGAGTCTGGCCACTTTGAACTCGAACAGATTGAGTTTGATTTACAAGAACTGGTCGAACGCACACTCGAGATGCTGCGGCCTAAGGC
>CALMAV010000015.1:17986-20077 GCA_937859895.1 uncultured Bryobacterales bacterium
AGGCTAAACAGCTTGGTTTGGGGATGCATTGGGTATCGGACACGCCCTCGGGCTTGCTCGGCGATCCGACCAAACTCCAGCAGATTCTAATGAATCTGGTTGGCAATGCCATTAAATTCACCGAGTTCGGACAAGTCTCTGTAACGATCACGCCTGATCCTTCCACCGCAGGCCGTCTTAAGTTCGAGGTCTCCGATACCGGAATCGGCATACCCGAAGACAAACTTGGTCGTATCTTTGAGGACTTTACGCAAGCCGAAGCTTCGACCACACGTCGATTTGGCGGTACCGGCCTTGGCCTCGGTATCTGTCGGCGGCTTATCGAGCGCATGGGCGGGCAATTAAATGTGTCCAGTGAGTATGGAAAGGGATGCTCTTTCCAATTTGAACTGCTGTTTAGCCTCAGCGATCGAGAGAAGTTGCTAGATTCCGAACAAACCCAAACTCTCGCAGGTCGTCGACTCCTGATTCTGGACAGCGACCCGACAAGCCGGCTTATCTTGACCCAAACGTGCGAACACTGGGGCATGCTGACCTACGACTGTTCCGAAGTGTCGGAAGCGTTCGAAGTCTTGAATGACAGCGCGCAAGCCGAGAAGCCGTTCGATCTGGTGATTGTCGATCGCTTTCTGCCGAACGATGGTTTCGAGTTTGCTGTTGCAGCCCGCTCTCTTCATCCGACTCTTCTCCTTGTTTTGATTACTTCGCAGGAAGAGCCTGGCGATCTGAGCCGCACACAACAATTAGGTCTGGCCGGCTATGCGGTAAAGCCTGTACAGCGTCCTGAACTGCTGCACTTAATCAGTTCTGCGTTTTGTTCGGCGAAAGAAGGCAGGCGAGAGCTCATTTCCCCAAGACAAACAGCCATCCCCACCAGTGTGCCTCCGACGAAGAAGCGGCTTTTGATCGCCGAGGATTCCGAAGACAACCGCTTTCTCCTGGAGGCTTACCTGAAGGGCTCGCTTTATGAACTCACGTTTGCCGAAAATGGCGAACGCGCTGTTGAACTGGTGCGCTCGCAAAGCTTCGACTTGATTTTGATGGACATGCAGATGCCTGTGATGGACGGCCTCGCCGCAACGCGGATGATTCGGCAGTACGAGCAGATGAGCGGAGAAGCTTCTATCCCAATTCTGGCCTTGACGGCTAACGCACGGTCCGAAGATCGAGAGGCATGCCGAGCAGCTGGCTCTACAGCACATCTATCAAAGCCTATTGCTAAATCCAGGCTTTTAAGCGCCATTGAACAGTATTGCCCTCAGCGCTTCCCATCTGAGTAAAATGCGGTCATGGGCTCGCCCAGTATAAAACTTAAACATTTCATCTGCGTTGTCATATACGGAACGGCGTTGACCGGATCTTCCTATGCAACACAGATCACATTAGGGCAGAATGCCATTCTCAATGGGGATGCTGAGAGTGGTGTCGGATCAAGCGACGGGAGTATCGTGGCTGTGCCAGGCTGGACTACTACCAGCTCCTTTACGGCTGTTCAATACGGCGCACCGGATGGATTTCCGGCCGAGAACGACCCGGGTCCTGCGGACCGGGGCAGCAACCTATTCGCCGGCGGTCCGGCTAGCGAGTTCTCAAGCGGCACACAGAGTTTCGATATTTCCAATCTTTCCGCCCAGATCGGATCTGGTCTGGTGACTTACACCCTTTCGGGCTATCTAGGAGGGTTCCTCGGTCAGGACGACAATGCCGTGCTCACGGCTAGTTTTCTGAACGAGCACTCTGTAATCGGAGAAGCTTCAATCGGGCCCGTGCTTGCGGAAGATCGAGGAGCAGCAACTGGTCTCTTGTATCGCTCGGCTTCGGGTTTTCTACCGAGCGGAACACAATCAATCAATATTACTCTCAATTTGACAAGGCAGCAGGGCTCATACAATGACGGTTATGCCGACAATCTGTCTTTTGTGGCGAACTCCTCGGCGACTCCAGAACCGGGCACACTAGCATTATTTGGGGGTGGCCTCGGGTTGGTCCTCCTCCGCCTCAGGCCAAGAAAGGCAGAAAGGTTGTAATCGAACATCCCTGCGGTGGTGCCAAGATGCTCCGTCGCAGGGATTCGCCTACCGGGAGGAGCCC
>CALMAV010000016.1 GCA_937859895.1 uncultured Bryobacterales bacterium
GCTGGAAGGAGACGCGGCACTGCGGGAGCGTTACAGTCCCTTGCTCCAGCGCTTCGAACTGATGCGCGAACTGGCGTTGGTGCTGAACCGTAAGCGAACCAAGCGCGGCTCCATTGACTTCGATATGCCGGAGAGCAACATTGTGCTGGATCTCTCGGGCCAGATGACGGGCGTAACACGTGGCGACCGCAACATGGCGCACCGCATTATCGAGGAGTTCATGCTGGCGGCCAACGAAGCGGTGGCCAGCCACATTGAAACGGCAGGTATACCTTCGCTGTACCGAATTCACGAAAAACCGGATGGCAAACGCGTGCTCGACTTCGAGCAGATCGCGGCGCACTTCGGGTACTCGCTGGGTGTCGGTTCTATTCCGGCGAAGAAGTTCCCGGTCACCCACAAGCACCGCGATGGACGCAAATCGAGGCGGGACATTGTGTTGCCGCAGGACAACTTTGACCTGTCGTCGCGCAACTACCAGCGGCTGATTGGAAAGATTGCGGGCAAGCCGGAGGAGCGCATCCTGAGCTACCTGATGCTGCGGTCGCTCAAGCAAGCGCGGTATAGCAACAAGAACGAAGGGCACTTTGCCTTAGCCGCCCCCTCTTACACTCACTTCACCTCGCCCATCCGGCGATACCCGGACCTGGTGGTGCATCGTGTCCTGTCGCAAATGATCGACGAAGGCCGCCCGCTGCTCGATGAGGGTCAACTGCATGAGCTGGGCAACGACACCAGCTTTACGGAGCGCCGGGCCGCCGAAGCCGAGCGCGAATTAGTGGAGTGGAAGAAGGTCAAATTCATGCAGGACCGGGTGGGGGATGAGTTCGAGGCACTCATTATCAGTACGGCGAAGTTCGGATTCTTCGTGGAGCTGAGCAACCTGTTCGTGGAAGGTCTGGTGCCGATGGAGACTTTGGGCGACGACCGCTATTCCTATCACGAGAATGGGCGGCAAATCATTGGCGAACGGAGCCGCCGGGTGTTTGCCATTGGGGATGCAGTACGCGTTAGGCTGGACCGCGCCGACACCGTAGAACGCAAGCTGCAGTTTGCTCTGGCCGAAGACGGCCCTCGCCGGAAGCGTAAACGGAAGGAGTAGACCGAGCAAACCAATAGGGAGAGAGCTTGTCCTGCCGTAATGCACTGCCTAACAAATGGGAAATGGCCAGGTGCGCAGTCCAGGGAGTTTGTCGGCGTCCGGATGGAAGAGAACGGGGATTCAGGGCAAACTGATTGCCGGGTTTGGGGTCGTACTGTCCATGGTCCTTTGTTTAGTAGCGGCGAGCCTGTTCTCCATGTCAGATGCAGCGCAGATTATGTCCCGTATGGCGGAGGAAGACCTGCCCGAAATGCGCTACGCCGGCGACTTTGAGCGCAACATTCTACAAGCGCGCATCCACTTCATCTATCACGTCACCATTCAAAAGCCTGGTGAACTAGCCAAGGGTTGGGAAAACTTCGCAGAGGTGCAGGTAGTGATGCCGAAGCTGGAAGCGCAAGCGCAACTGCCCGGCTTAGCTTCAGTTCGGAAGATGACGGGCCAGTTGCGGCGGGATCTCCAAAGCTACAACGTGGTCCTGCTCAAGGTTCTGGACGTCGTGGCCAGAGGCGAGAACCACGGCGAGTCTTTCACCAAGCTGGTTGCGGAGTGGGCCCGCTTAGGAGGCACGCTGGTGCGGAGTGCGGCCCAGCTCAATTCGCAGTACTCAATTTTGGCTGGCCGGGGCACGGTAGAACACGCGGCACGGCTGCAGAACAGCATGCGCCTGACGATTGCCGTCGCTCTTTTAACCATCGTGCTGGGGATCGTAACGGCAACGGTTATCATTCGACAGGTGACAGGCGTGGTGTCGGTGGCGGTCAGCCGATTGAAGAGTGCCTCGGACGGCATGGGCGCGATGGCCAGGGATGTGACAGCCTCTTCGTACGCCGTGGCGGGTCTGGCGGAAGAGCAGTCGAACTCGCTCGGGCAGACCACGGCATGTTCCACGGTTGTGCGTGGGAAGGCGGAGCGATTCGCCGAACAGGCACGGGCAATGAATAGCGCGATGATTGCGTCACAGCAGCGCTCGACCCAGGCGCTGGACGTCGTCGCCGAGATGATGGAGGCGATGAACGAGATTCGGGGGGCGAACGAGAAAGTGGCCGAGATCACCCGCAGCATTGACCAGATTGCCTTTCAGACGAACATTTTGGCCCTCAACGCAGCAGTCGAGGCGGCACGCGCTGGGGAAGCAGGGTTGGGCTTCTCGGTTGTGGCAGACGAAGTGCGAACGCTGGCGCAGCGCTCGGCGGAGGCGGCCAGGAACACGGCCGGCGTTATCGATTCGGCATTGAGAACAACGCGGACCGGCAGCGAGCGTTTCGAGCGTTTAGGGCAGGCCATCCAGGCGCTTTCGGAAGATGCCGCGCAGACGCAGAGGCTCGCCGATCAAGTCAGTTCGCAGAGCCGGGAACAGACCGCTGCGGTCCAACAAATCTCGCTCACGCTGGTTCAATTAGACACAGTGACGAGAAAAGTGGCAGCCGACGCGAAAAATCGCGCTTCGGCGGCCGCGACGCTAACCGAGCAGGTGGGCTCGCTTCAGCAGATCTCTTCTGACCTGGCTGTGATGGCTGGAATCAGCTAGGGTAATCGGCCAAGCTCAGTCGAGCACGCGAACAAACTCAGCCACCACCTGGTACTTGTCTTCTTCTTCGTCCAGATCCCACGATGGGTAGGCCGGGTTCAGGCTCTCCAGGCGGATGCGGGTCTGCACGAAGCCGTCTTCGGTCACCCGTTTTTCGCTTCGGTAACGCTTCACCGTGTACTGATTGTCGTCGGCTAGGGCGGAGTTGCGGACCAGAACGAGCCGGTTGTGGCGCGAGC
>CALMAV010000017.1:0-541 GCA_937859895.1 uncultured Bryobacterales bacterium
CCTGCCCACCTTGCACCACGACGCTGGATATGCCAGGGAGGCGGTTCAATTGCGGCTTCAGCGTGTAGGTCGCAAGCTCATACAGCGCCGTTTGCGGAATTCGATCGGAGGTAACGCTGTACCCCATGATGGGAAAGGCAGCGAATGTCAGGCGATTGGTGGTGACTACCGCCGTTGAAGGAAGCGTGGTCTGCACACGCGCGACGGCCGCATTCACATACTGCAAGGTCTGGAACATGTCGAGATTCCAGTTGAAGAACAGATTGACTTCGGCTGACCCGCGACTGGTGGTTGAGATCACGTGATCGAGGCCCGGTACTGTATTGAGAGACTCCTCCAATGGCCGCGTGATGGTGACCTGCATCTGGTCAATCGGCATCACACCGTTATCGATGCCCACCACAATTCGCGGAAAATTGGTGGACGGAAATACAGCAACAGGAATACTAAAGGCAAGATAAGCGCCCGCTGCGGACAGAGTGACAGCAATAAAGAGAATGGCCTTTAGGTACTTTGCCGTCCAGTGTGGCGACTGCTCCTG
>CALMAV010000017.1:551-1188 GCA_937859895.1 uncultured Bryobacterales bacterium
ACCGCCTCCTGCGGGGCGAGAACCGTACTCACTTCTCTTTCTCTCCCGGGTCGGCCTTATCCCCTTTATCACTTGCGTCGGGCTTACTGATTTCCACCTTGGCCTTATCGTCAAGGCCAAGCCCGCCGGAGGTAACTACCTGCTCACCCGCTTTAACGCCAGAGGTTATCTGAACCAACTCAGCGGTGCGCACGCCGACTTCGACCTTGCGCGATTGCACCAGGCTATCGCTGCCGACGACTAGAACTTTCTCCCCGCCCTCTTCCGCATTGAATAGCGCGGCAGCCGGTACAACCGTTGCATCCGGAATGTCGCTAGCTTCTATAGAGACCTGGACGGTGATGCCTGGCTTTAGGATCTCCTTGGTATTAGCGGCTTCCACCCAGATCTGAATCGTAGTGGCATTTGGATCGACCACCGGACTCACAACGGTCACCTTACCGTCCACTGCCATGCCTGCGCCAGTAATGGTTGCGGCTTTCCCGACGCGAACCGCCGCTGCTGATTGGACCGGTACGTTCATCCGGGCAACAACTCGCGAGATATCGACAATGGAAACCAGTGCAGACCCAGCGCTTGCCATCTCACCCACGTTCAGAGGACGGTCAGAAACAATGCCCGCAATAGGACTTCGCAC
>CALMAV010000017.1:1198-12828 GCA_937859895.1 uncultured Bryobacterales bacterium
TCGCACTTCTGCGTACCCCAGCTGCGCCGCGGCACTCTGGTAGTGCGCTTTGGCTGCGTCCATCTGTGCCTTTGCCGATCGCAGTTGTGCCGATTCGCCAACCGTCTGCAAGGATGTCAGGTGTTGCTGAGAAGTTTGCAGCTGACTCTCGGCCTGCACGAGTGCAACCTTGGCGTCATCCACCAACTTCTGTGCAATTGCTCCCTGCTGCAGCAGGTTGGTACGGCTGTTGTAGACTCGGCGTGCCGCGTCCAGGGTCTGCTGCGCTGATCGGTAATCGGTTTTGGCTCGAGTGAGATCGTCGGGCATGGTGGAGGCAGTCGTGTTCTGATACACAGCGGAGGCTTGTTCGAATAGATCTTTGCTCTCCTGTGCAGCAGCAACCAGATCCCGATCCTCCAGCACCGCTAAGACCTGCCCAGCCCGCACATGATCTCCGCGCTGTACGAAGAAGCGCGAGACTGGCGCGCTAATCTTGCCAACAACACTCGACTGCCGAATCGGGTATAGAACACCTTCACCCGTGACCGTTGCATGCACCGTTTGGCGCGTAACAGGAGCTACTTCCACCGGGGTTGCCGGAGTAGCTTCCACCTCCCCGCCTCCACCTGCCGTCGGTCCCTTAGAGCAAGCCTGTAGGAGGAGCAAGCAAGAAAACATCGCAAACAACAGAAGTGTTTTCATGGCTGGGTTCCAGTCAGATTTTGCACCGAAGCAATAGCCAGGCGGTAACGCAGCAGGCCATCGGTATATGCATTGCGCGCCAGATTAGCAGTGGACTGCGCATCCACTACTTCAAGCGCGGTTGCCTCACCTGCTTGATAGCGCAGCAGAGTAAGGCGCAGGCTCTCAGCCGAAAGTTCATTCGAAGTACGCAGTGACTCCACCTGCTGCAAAGCCGTCTGCGCCTCGCGATAGTTGCTCGCCAGCTGAGCCTGCAAGTTGCGTTCTGCGAGTGTAAGGTCATTCTCAGACTGTTTCTGGCGGAGGCCGGCCTGCTTCACTCGGCTGCGCGTTGCGCCCCAGTTCCAAACGGGGACCGTCAGGGTTGCCTGCGCAGAGTAGCCGAGGTTCTGCCGAATGGGCACCTGGTAGTTCGGAAGAGTGCTGCGACCTGTGGCCTGTGTCGGATAATTTGTGCGCGCCAGAAACTGATTTGCATTGATACCGTAGAAGAAATCGAGCGCAAGCGAGGGCAGGTAAGCATAGCGGGCTGTGCTGACACCGAGCTGACCTTGCCGCAGCGTCAGTTTTGCTGCTCGCAAGTCAGGACTGCTGGCCGTTGCCTGCGCACTGACTTCATCCAGTGCCGGGAGAGGGAGCAACTTGGCAAGGTCATCCTCAATGTTGTAGTCAACCCGCAACGTCCGGAAGATTAGAACGGCCAAAGCAATCTTTGCCTTCTGCACTCCCAGTTCCCCGTCTTGTAAATCCCGCTGCCGTTGCTGCACTTGTATCTGAGCTTTAATTACGTCCGAGTGTGCGACTTCCCCGCCCTGTTCCTGCTTCTGCGTGATGTCCAGAAATCGGTTCGCCTCGTTCAAGCTGTGGCGCGAGCTCTCTGCCCTTTGTTGCGCCGCAGCGATAGCGTAGTAATTCTGGACGACGGTGAGTTGCAGTCCGCGTGCCGCAATGTCAACCCGCGCCTGCGCCACCGCAACGCTCGCTGCTGCCAACCGGATTTCACCTCGGCGAACAAAGGCCAGCAACTCCTCATGCACCACGGCTTGTTCGTTGTAAACATGCACACCATCGTTGGCCACGAACACGCCCGAAGGCGTACCGTTCCCTTCGGTATAGATGAACTGGTTGAATGCGTTTAGCGAAGGAAGTGCGCCGGCGTTGGCCTGCACCCGGTCCTCTCTCGCCAGTTGCCGGGCGATATCAGCGGACTGGATCTGAAGGGCATACTGCTTGGCGCGGCTCAATGCATCAGGCAAAGTAATGATCAGACCTGAAGCGGGATCGGTCGGCAACGCTTGACTCGGGAGAGCCAAGAGGAAAACCGCGATGATAAAGGAAAGAGCCCGCAACCTGGATCCAGTTCTATCATTCGTCGTCCACACTGAAAATTGCCTGAAAGCAACGGTTGTACTTGTAGCGAAAACACGTGCGGGTGTCGTCCATTACCGTCACACTAAATGTATGCGGCTGCTGCTGGTTGAAGATGAAAGGCGCATGGCAGCTCTTCTGGAGCAAGGCTTCACAGAAGAAGGCATTCATGTCTTTCCCGTTTATGACGGCGAGGACGGTCTGGCTGCCGCGCAATCTTCGTCCTTTGACGCGATCATCCTTGACGTGCAGTTGCCTAGCTTGGACGGCCTGACAGTCGCACGACGCATACGTAAGAGCGGGAACCAGACGCCAATCCTGATGCTGACTGCTCGTGACACCGAGTAAGACGTTCTGCAAGCGCTCAACTTAGGCGCTGACGACTATGTCACCAAACCGTTTTCGTTTGAGGTGCTGCTGGCCCGCGTTCGTGCGATTAGCCGGCGTGGACAGCTACCGCAACCGGTGAACTATCAATTTGAAAATCTGCGTCTGAACACGATTACCCGGGAAGTCACGCGGGAAGGCGTGAACATCCGTCTAACCCGCCGCGAGCACGATCTTCTCGAGCTGCTGATCCGCAATGCCGGGCGACCTGTAACCCGAGACGCCATTCTCGAGGCTGTGTGGGGTTTTCGCAACGACATCGAAGAGAACACGGTGGAGGCTTTCGTCAAGTTGTTACGGCAGAAAGTAGACGCTCCCTTTCCAATTCGACTGATTCAAACCGTGCGGGGAGTCGGCTATTGCCTGCGCTTGCCAGAGCCGTGAGAGGTCGTGGTATTTCCATCCGCGTACGACTCACGTTCTGGTACTCTGCGGTACTCGCTTGCGGACTGCTGCTCTTTGCCGTGTCTATCTGGCTGTTGCTGGAGCATATTCTCTATAAGGGGCTTGAGACTGAACTGGCGGAGCGTACACGCAGCTTAGCCGCCTTTATCAAACAAGAACTGAGCGAGCCGGGAGTGCATCTTAATGAAGAGCTGGAAGAGTACTCGAACGGGCTTCCGGATAACACCAACTTTGCTCTCTTTGGTGAAGGAGGCACGCAAGTTTTCGCCTCGAAAAAGGATTTCCCATGGCCGATTACCAAGACGGGCGCGCACGAACACTTTCTGCTAAACGAAAGAGCTATTTCGCTGGACTCACATCGATACCGGATCGCAACCGCTATCTCAACGGAACAAGCTGAATCCATTTTGCGGCTATTACGAGTTCTACTGCTTACGCTCTCGCCGGTGGTGATCGTACTTGCCACTATTGGAGGCTTCCTGCTGAGCAGCCAAGCACTGAGGCCCGTCAATGAGATAACGCAGGCCGCGCGGACGTTAAGCATCAACGACCTTTCGCAGCGGTTGCGTGTCCCCATAACAGGCGATGAACTGCAGTATCTCTCGGAGACCTGGAATTCCATGCTCGACCGATTGGCGGATGCGGTGGGGCGCCTATCGCGATTTACCCAGGATGCTTCACACGAGCTGCGTACTCCTCTAGCAATCATTCGCTCAACTGCCGAGATTGCCAGCCGCCGATCTCGTGAAGAGCAGGACTACGTAGCTGCCTTTCGACAGATCATTGCTGAGTCAGACCGGTTGACGCTGTTGGTCCGGGACCTCTTGTTGCTTGCGCGTGGAGACAGCTTATCGGCCCCGCAGATGCAGCCGTTGAATCTCACCAGCTTAGTGCGCGATGTCTGCGGCGAACTCAGAGCCGTTGCTGATGCTAAGGGCATCCGCATCGTTGAACAACTACCTTCAACCGAGTTCACGATTGCTGGAAACCATGCCTTGCTCCGGCGCTTACTGATTGTGCTGCTCGACAACGCGATTACTTACTCTAGTCCGCAAGGTACTGTGCGTGTGGAAATGCACGAAACCGATAGGAAGGTGCACTTAGAAGTTGTGGATGGCGGCATCGGCATTAGCGAAGGCGATCTTCCCAGGATCTTCGACCGCTTCTATCGAGGCGAAGGGGCGCGCCAAGCTTGGCAGGACGGCGCGGGCCTGGGGCTCTCTTTAGCCGCGGCCATTGCACGACAGCACGGAGCGGAAATCCGGGTGGATAGCAAACCCGGCACCGGGTCCACATTCACGGCGGCGTTTCAACGGAGCTAGCGACCAGCTGCCGTCGCGGGAACCGACGAACGCGGCTTGGCAATCACGTCAAAGGTGTCTTTGGCATCTACTGTGAAGTTCGCCGCCTCCGGATCAACGATGCGGTACATCACCGCATGAAGCCGATCAGCCTGCAGAGTGAATCTAACGTAGTGATAATTCGGAAAGAGTTGACTCTGGAATTGGTCGTCTTTCGTGCGTTCGACAAAGTACGGATGTGCTCCGCCGCCACCTGAAACCAGATACACGACTCCGTCTTGCTCGTGGCGCTCGTAATTATGAATGTGACCGGCACTGACAATGAAGCGCGCATGTAATTGAGCCTGTAGCCGGCCCAGCAGGTCGCGCAGGGCAATCTCATTCGGCCGCGGATTGTGATCGACTTCAATGTGGGTCTGGATGTCGGCGACCGGCGGGTGATGCAAATTGATGAAAACGTAGTCGACCGAAGCCGGCAGTCCCCCAAGCTGAGTATTGAGCCACTTTGCTTGATCACTATCTGGCAGCAGCGACGCATCACTATCCAGAGCAATCGAGTAAATCTTGGCGCCAAGCTGAGCCGAGTACCAGCGCCGGTTGCGCATCTCCGGGAAGGCGTTCCACCAATTCTCCAGGCATTGCTGCGCGTCCGGCCCGTGGAACTCATGATTGCCGAGCGCTGGGAATACATGTAACTTCGCGTTACGCCATGGCTCAGTCTCGGTCTTATAAACCTGGTAATCGTTTTTCACATCGCCAGCCAATGGAACATCGCCATTCAGCAGAACCGCATCGGGATGCTCGGTAGCAATTTGCTGGACAAGCCACTTGCGAACACGTGGATTGGTGGACGTTACGTTTGCAGGATAAGTAAAGCGCATATCGCCATAGGTGATCACCGACACCGGCGACTGTAACTGGTTCTCTTTTACCGTGAAGGTAGGACCGGGCTGGCTGAGCAATTGTGAAGTTGGCAGATCGGACGCGCGGCTCTGCGCGAACAGGCCGGAAGCTGCCCCGGCGCACGCCAGAGATAAAACGAAAGCAAATCTTCTTGTCGGCACGTTAATTGACCTTATATACCTGAAGTCCAGCGATATCTTCAGGTGTTTCAGTGTGGATAATATAAAACTGTTTTAGAGACGGGACGTAGACAGAAGTCTTGCCGCCATTCGTTCCGAACTGTGCAATACGCTCGTACTCATCTGCACTTTTCTCCTGAAAGACCGACACGCCGCCTGAACCAGTGATGTAGATTCGCTTCGCTTGCGAATCGAAAGTCATGTCGTCAGCTATCTCCACACTATCCAGAACTGCGACGCCCTTGCCAGTCTGTGTGTCAATGATAAAGAACTTACCAGGCTTTCTTCCAACTACGAAGAGCCGGTGATTAGCGGCATCTAGCGCCATGGGAGTGTTGAGCTCCAAATCCGGCACCCTCCACGTCTTACTAATTTTATTACTTGCCAAATCAATTACGCCGATCTGTGCTTTGTCCCGCATGTTGACATACAGAAGATTGGCTTCACGGTCTAAAGCCATGGCTTCGAGGTTCGCCGACTCAACGCGGATCTTACCGACGATGTCCGCTTTATCTACCGAAATAATTGTGATGTAAGAGAAGTCAGTCTTGGCTCCTCGCCCGCCGTTGCCGAGATAGAATAGACGATTCACACTGTCGTAGTAAGCGGCATCCGGACCTGCTTCGAGCGCAATGCGCTTCACCTGATGTAAGTCGGTGCCATCGAGGATACGGCAGGAAGCATCGCCGCCATCGGCAACCAGCAGTTGATTAGTTTCAGGAACAAATGCAATCGTATGCGGAGTTGTCACACCCGGCGCGCTCTGTAAGTGTTCGCCCGTCTTAAGATCGAAGACTTCGATTGATTGATGCACCTCAGCACTGACAAACAAACGGTTGCGCTTCAAGTCCACTGCGAGGTGATCGAAGTCGCCTGTGATGTCCGGCAGCTTGGTGGTGCTCAGGAGCACCAGCGGATCAGAAGCAGGCGCAGGGGCGAAGAGAGCATTCAGGTCCGGAACCTGCTTCTCGAGACTCTTGGCGATCGACTCCGTCTTTGCTAATGCTTCTTCGGCACTCGCGGCTCCAGACATGCGCATCTCTACAACGAGCATTCCTATAGGGCGATCCGAAGCATCAAGGAGCGGCAGAGCAAGATCGTAGAACGAACCCTCGGTGACTGCCTTCACCGTAGGCTTCTTGGTCTGCTCAACTGCCAGGTCTCCGGCAAACGACTTCTTACCGATCTTGCTCGGAACGCTGCACGCGATGATGGTGTCATCCTGAGCTCCCGGAGCGACGGCGTGCAGGCCCATCTTCTGCAACTCGGAGTGGGCCGACATCGTCTCAGTTACTAAATGCTGGGCAAAAGGCGCACTTACAGATTGTCCTTTCATAGCGCTGGCAATGAGTAAGGAACCAGCAAACAAATGACGTGAGTGTTTCATTTAGAATTCCAATCGCAGTGCGAACTGCAGCTCCCGCGGAGTACCGGTCCCAACTCCCGTTGCGTTCACAACAGTTGTAATTTGCCCAGGGTTAGCCGCAGCCAGATTCGTGTTTGGCTGCCCATACTGAGCGCGATTGAAGATGTTGAAAGCCTCGGCACGGAACACCAGATTGAGCCGCTCGAAAATGGGAACTGACTTAGACAAAGCCGTGTCGTACTGCCAGAAGTCAGGGCCATAAACAAGGTTGCGGCCAGCATTGCCGAATGTACCCGGGGCTGGCGTAGAGAAGGCTGCAAGGTTGATCCAGTTATTAACTGTTTGATTGACCGGAGTAAGCGACACGCCAGGAACTACATTGGGACGCTGTGGGCTTGTCGAGTTCCGATCGGGAATAGAGAGGGTCGGACGGCTCAGCGTTACATTAGCTGGAAGCCCAGTTCGTGCCGTGAACACGTTCATCCACTGCCATCCACCTAAAAGGCGAGCCGCAATGCCGCTGCCATTTAGATACTGGTGACCCTTACCAAATGGCAACTGGTAGATCAAGCTGGCCGAAGCGTAATTACGCACATCAAAGTCACTGGAGGCCCGTTCGCATGCCCGGCAGTGAACGTTTTCGGGGTAGCCTGCTTCGCCGCCGCCGGTTGCACCATCGTTGATGGCATGGGAGTACAAGTAGTTCACCGTCACGATCAAGCTGCTGCTCAGGTTCCGTTGCAGCGTGGTTTGCAAGGAATTGAAAGTGCTGTTGCCGTTAGTGCTCTTATAGTCGATCAAGCTGAACTGTGGGTATAGACGAAGATGCGTTATTGGGTCGAAGTCATTTAAGTAGGTACGCGTGAACTGCTT
Source organism: uncultured Bryobacterales bacterium (assembly GCA_937859895.1). Lineage (GTDB taxonomy): Bacteria > Acidobacteriota > Terriglobia > Bryobacterales > Bryobacteraceae > Bog-105. The sequence continues at coordinate 8,665 of CALMAV010000017.1, forward strand.
AGTCCCTTTACTGCCGAGGTACCCAACGGTCAACACAGTTTTATTCGTGATTGCTTGCTGAACGGACAAGCCCCAGTCTTGGGTGTACGGAGTGACCCGGTTACGATCGAGTGCACGTGGCGCATTCAGGCTAAAGTTACTGCTCAGCGCTGTACTCGGATTCGGGAAGCTGCCAGACGTAAGCAGCGCACGACCGGCAAGATTGTCGAGTGGCGCGGTAAGATCGCCTACTTGGCCATCACCGTAGAAGATGCCATAGCCGGTTCGAACCACGGTGCGGCCAGTGGGCGACCATGCCAAACTGACGCGCGGGCTGAAGTTGTTATAGTCACCTTTGTAGAACGAAGTCCCTGGCGGGCAGTAACCACCGGGGCAGCTGAGAGGATCAAAGACAATACCTCGACCATTTACTTCGTTGGGCACCCCGAAGTACTCGTAGCGTACTCCGACGTTCGCAGTTAAATCGGGCCGAATGCGATATTCGTCCTGTACGTAGCCGAAGTATTCCGTTCGCCGCAGCCCCGTGATGGGCAGCGCATTAACCAGCGAGGCTTGCTGTATCTGGTTATTAAGGAACGTACTCGAGTTCGTGTAGCTGTAAACATAGTCGTTGCTAGAAGTCGCAGTTGAGTTGATTTGAACGCGACGGATTTCCAAACCGGCTTTCACTGTGTGGCGTCCACGCACCGACGAGATGCTATCCAGCCAATCGAATGAGTTGGAGGCTTGAATCTTACCCGTGGCGTCATTTAACGTGCTGAACGGAGGCGCGACCAAACTAATTCTGGAGACGCTCTCATTCTGAGTTCCGTAATTGGATCGATTAAAGCCAACGCGGGCCTCATTGATTGTCTGCGGAGTCAGGACCGACGTCAGTCCGATGACGGCATTGTGTGCATCGTTAATGGTCGAGACACGATCGAGCAGGACTCCGTTCGGCACGTCGGAGATGCCAACATCCAAGTTGTAGCGCACAAAGAGAGACAAGCGGTCTGAGAAGCGATGGTCGTAGCGAAACATCCCAAAGTCTTCATTAGTTGACTGCGTCCCATACGCGTCTCGGCGGTCCACATTAGGATTACTGGTGAAGGCGGTGCCTGCGGGGAATGCATTTAGGAAAGGAAGGAGTGCAGGGGATTTAGCAGCAGCGGCCGATCTGAATGAGGCGGACGGGACAAATCCGATCAGTGTTTGACCGACACGTTGCCGCAATCCCTCATAGCTAACGAAAAAGAAATCCTTGTCCTTGCGAATAGGACCACCGAAGCTGCCCCCGAACTGATTCAAGCGAAGTGGAGGTGGAGCTCCTCCAAACGGGCCACGCGCATCGAAGTAGTCGTTGCGAAGATACTCGAAGACCGAACCATGGAAGTCATTGGTGCCGGAACGTGAGACCAGGTTGACTTGCCCGCCTTCGGTCCCACCGCTATCGGCGGTGTACAACGCGGCCTGAGCGCGAAACTCTGCGATGGCTTCGGTAGAGAACTGCAGCCGGAACGTACCTTTCTGAGCTTGGTTCAAGATGCCGGTTGCGTCCACGCCGTCGAAACGATAATTGTTGTCGTCCAATCCATGGCCGACAAAACGAATGCTTCGCTGATTATTTTGCCCGGTGTCGATTGCGCCCGGTGTCTGGGTGATCAGGCTGGCCCAGTTCCTGCCGTTGAGTGGGAGCTCACGAATCTGATTGCCACTGACGACGCCACCCACCTCCGCCGAAGTAGCCGCCAATGGTGGGGCCGTGTCCTGGACATCGACCCTCGTTCCGACACTCGCTGGATTGAGCTCAACATTCTGCGTGCGATTCTGCCCTACTTGAAGCTCGATATTCTCCAGCGCATATTTTTCAAAACCGATGGCGGTGATGGTAAGGCGGTAATGCCCAACTTTTAGCGACGGCAATGCATAAGCGCCTGTTCCCGAACTGATGGCGCTACGAGCACCTCCGTTATCGAAAGATTCGGCCTGCACCGTTGCGTTCGGCACGGCACCGCCCGAGGAATCGATAATGGTACCTGAGATGGTCGCATCCGCTACTTGAGCGAACGTCTGTTGGGGCAGAAGAGAAACAAAGAAGCAAAGTGTAACCAGATTGAAAAGTGAGATGGTACGACGAGACATCCTGAGGTGATCCTTATGCGCCCGAGGGCCGCTGAAGTACTTTCCTCATTGGAGAAAACGAACCTTAGATTAATCTAAGAACCGCGCCCATTCATTGACAATTCACAAACAATTCGCAGAATGACTGAGGGACTCCGAAGACACTTCTATGAATTTTCTTGTCGTCGAGAATGAAGCCAGAATTGTACAGTTGCTCAATCGCGGGCTCACCGAGGACGGTCACTACATAGTCCATGTGAACACCGGGCAGGACGGATTGATCTACGCGCAAGAGCGACGTTTTGACGTGATCATCCTGAACATTGCATTGCCCGTTTTGGATGGATTTAGCGTGCTGCGGCAATTGCGCCAAAGCGACTGCACAACCCCGGTGCTTGTCCTCACAGCAAAAGGCGCCATCAACGATGTGGTGCAAAGTCTGGATCTGGGTGCGGACGATTGTTTGGCCAAACCGTTCCTGCTTGAAGTATTGCTGGCTCGGGTTCGTGCGCTGGGCCGACGAGGCAATCACTCGCGGCCCGTCGACTTGCGGGTGGAAGATCTTCTACTCGACCGCGGGGGGAAACGGGCTGCTCGTGCGAACCGGCCCATTACCCTTACTAAAAAAGAGTACCTGCTCTTAGAAGCTCTAATGAAGCGATCGGGCCAGGTGGTTTCGCGCAACGAACTAATTGAGGCTGGATGGGGATTCGACAGCGATGCCCGTGACAGCAGCCTGGACTTCTACATGCATTGCCTGCGGGGTAAGATCGACGGTCCTGGTGAGCCACGCATGCTGCGGACGCTGCGCGGGCTAGGCTATCAGCTTGCCGCAGCCACCCTCAGCTCTTGAATGGCAACAACCGCAAATTGCATTCGTGGATAATCCGCTTATGCGACCGCAACTTCTCATCACCATTGGCTTGTTGGCAGTAAACTCTTTGGGGGCCGCCGATTGCAATGGGCTGAAGGCTTTAAGACTCAAAGGGACATCGCTGACGCATGTTGCTCAGCAGCCGGCCGGCAGCTTTAACCCGGAGCTGGGGGAAGCCATTGAGAAGCTACCGGCCTTCTGTCGCGTGAGTGGCGTGATTGCGCCTACCGCCGATTCAGCCATTCACTTCGAGGTGTGGTTACCCGAGTCTGGGTGGAACAATCGCTTCCTGGGTGTGGGGAACGGCGGCTTTGCAGGAACTATCGACTATCGAGCGTTGGGTGGGAATCTCCGGCGCGGGTATGCTACAGCCGCAACTGACACTGGGCACGAAGGGAGCGGCACAGATGCCAGTTGGGCTTATCAACATCCCGAGAAAGTTGCAGACTTCGGCTATCGCGCTGTCCACGAGACGGCAGTGACGGCGAAAGCATTGATTAAGGCCTACTACGATGAGACCCCGCAACACTCTTATTTCGATAGCTGCTCAAATGGCGGTCGCGAGGCCCTAATGGAGGCGCAGCGCTTCCCAGAGGATTACGACGGGATAATGGCAGGAGCACCGGCTAACTATTGGAGCCATCTGTTAGTGGGCGGCATTGACGCTGCGGGCTCAATGCTCGGCGACCCCCAAGGCTATATCTCGCGGTTGAAGCTGCCAGCCATTACGAAAGCTGTGCTGGCTTCGTGCAAGGCTGGTAATGCGCTAAATGATAAATTCGTGACCGACCCGCTGAACTGTCACTTCGACCCTAATGTTTTGCTTTGTAAGGGATCCGATTCCCTCAGCTGTCTGACCGCTCCGCAACTTCGGACGATGAAGAAGCTCTATGAGGGATCGAAAACCACCACAGGGCTTGCTGTCTTTCCAGGATACGTTCCGGGCGGAGAGGATGGGGCGAACGGATGGGGCACCTGGATTACGGGCGACGGGCCGGGCGGTTCGGTTGGTTTAGCGTATGTGGAGAACTACCTGCGGTATATGGTGTACGATGACCCAACGCTGAACATACTCACCACCAAAATCGATGACGCAGTACGGCGCTCGGACACTAAACTGGCCCGTGTTGTCAATTCGACTGATCCCGACCTGAACCGCTTTAACGCGCGAGGTGGCAAACTGATTTTGT
>CALMAV010000018.1 GCA_937859895.1 uncultured Bryobacterales bacterium
GTTGGAGATCCTTCGGCGTGAAAAAGGCGGTACCGTAAATGCGTTGTAGCTGCGCATTCTTTTCATTGCCCTTCCAGTAAGCTCCGGCAATCGATAGCAGCTTAAAAGCTTTGAGCTTCTCGGTGGAGGGCACATGAGGTCCGCGGCAGAAATCAATAAAATCTGGCCCGAGTGTGTACTCAGTAAAGATGTCCCCAGCGCGTTCTTCAATCAGTTCATGCTTCATCCAGTCGCCGCGATACTTTTCGAGACCTTCAGCTTTTGGCGTGAGTTTGCGCTCAAAGGGCAGCTTGCGATTTTGGATCTGGCGCATGCGTGCTTCGATTGCTTCCAGGTCTTCAGGCGTGAACTTGGTTGGCCGCTCGAAGTCGTAGTAGAAGCCTGACTCAGTGGGAGGACCGATGCCCAGCTTCGTTTCGGGAAAGAGCTCGAGAACAGCGGCGGCTAGTAGATGTGCTGTGGAGTGTCGGTATACCGGAAGAGCGTCAGGGTTCTTCGGAGTAAGAATCTCAAGCTGCGCGTCAGCTTCCAGCGGGCGTGTGAGATCGTGGAGCTCGCCATTGACGCGCGCAACCAGAGCGTCATTGGCCAAACGAGGGCTAATTACTTGCGCCACGTCGAGCGGGCGTGAGCCTTCCGGCATTGATTTCTGGCTGCCATCGGGCAGAGTTATAGTGATGCTGCTCATTCTGCTGGTTTAGACATGAGGGTACCAGAGCAAAGGGCGTTGGAGGCTGGCGTACGATTGCTAGACTGGAGTAACCTTCGTGGGAACTACTACGGTAACGCCTGGTTTCGATGAATCCGCCTTGGTTGCACGTGCCAAAGACGGTGACAGCGAAGCTTTCTCCGAGCTGGTCAGCCATTACGACCGGCGTGTCTTTCGGATGGCGAAGCAGATCACCCAGAATGACGACGACGCCGAAGATGTTCTGCAGGAAAGCTTCTTAAAAGCCTACACGCATCTGGATAATTTTCAGGGAAACTCGAAGTTTTATACCTGGCTTGTGCGCATTGCTGTGAACGAAGCGTTGATGAAGTTGCGGAAGCGGCGTTCGGATCGCACAGTCCCCTTGGATGAACCGATTGACACCGGGGAAGACGAGATGGTTCGGGAGATTGCAGTCTGGGATGAGAACCCTGAAGACACCTATTCACGGGAAGAACTAGGAACAATCCTAGACTCCGCAGTGCAAAGTTTGCGGCCAGCTTATCGAACCGTTTTTATATTACGAGACATCGAAGAACTGTCCATCGAGGAAACGGCACAAGCTTTGAATTTATCCATTTCAGCAGTGAAGAGCCGATTGCTTCGAGCACGGCTCCAGCTTCGTGAAAAGCTCACGCGCCAGTTCAAGCGAAAAGGGGATAACGCCTATGCTGACCTGTAAGCGTTTTTTGCAGGAGCTCAGCGACTATTTAGAAGAGCGGCTCGATCCGGAAACACGAGCGGAATTGCAAAAGCATCTCAACGAGTGTCCAAACTGTTGGGTTGTCTGTGACACAACTAAGAAAACCATCAAGGTATTCAAGGGTATGCAAGCACAGCTTCTGCCATCCGGAGTGCAAATGCGGCTGTCTGAATTTTTGGCTCGCAACTGCAAAAAGAAGCAGGAGAAATCTTCGCTTCCTGCTCAGTCTGAATCTTAGTTCAGCTTACCGTCAGAGCTGAAACCCAAGTTCCCCGAGTAGATTCTGATTGAGCGTACAAACTGGGCATTCGCAGCCACCGCGCTCGTTGGGTCTGGGAAGGTTGCCGGCGCCGGTTGGCCCGATATGTTCGCTTCCACTCTCCCGCTCTCTCTCCACAACCTCATGCCACTGTCCGACGGTCATTCGTTGGACCCCGCCACCTCCGTAGAGAAGCGTCTGTTTGTTTGGCATGGTCCATAGGTACTCAGCGGGAACTCCGCTTCTGAAGTTAATACGGCGGTAGACCAAGTCAGGCGTAAAGTTCTTCTTTTCGGCTTCCTTCCATAGTTCCTCATTGCTGGGATAGAGAGCAGTGCGTGTCATTCCATCCTCTGTCCACACCTCAACCCACTGCTCCAGCAGCCGGATGTCTCTACTTTTTGCTGCGGCTTGTTTTTTCGGCATTAGTTTATGTCTCTTTTGCGAACGAAGCGATTGCTACTGGATGGGGAGTACGTGCATGCTTTTTTCTGCCTGTTCACGTGCCAGGTCTGACAATGCTTCCTGGCAGGAGCGCTCGAAGGTGAAGTGTGAGGTTCCATCGTGGTTTTCACAGTCCGAAACCCAGCTATACTCGTCCGGTACTCCATGAAGGAAGTACAAAGCGCGTTTCACTATCGGCTTAGGCTCCCTTGCGCCTTCAATCATGCGTTGAAAATATTCGTTTCGCGGCTGATACAGCGTGAAGGTTTTGCCGTTGATTACCTGAACAGTGACGCACTGAATGATTGCTCCCTGAGGTCGCGGCTTTGCAGCTTCCAGGTTAGGTTCAGTCGCGTGCGCTGAAGGAGAGGGCAACACCCTCGAGTGCTGCGCGACCTCTCTGGATGCTGGCACGTGCGAGCGTAGCTTTTCAATGGCAGTACGGGCCTGATAGAAGGAGCGCTCTGCAGCGCTTCGGTGGCGGAGGATCTTGTCCAGAAAGCCCACCTGCTTTGTGTCCCACTCGGTGGAATCAGGCTGCTTAGAGTAGAGCGACTGTTCAATCTGGTTGTATCGCGTCTGATTGCGCCTTAGAATCCAATCCGCGCTTGCGGCGCGCAGAACTAAACTCCGCGTCAACGCATCCTGTGGTTTGTAAGCGTCCAGCCAATCTTTAACAAGCTGATTCCACTCCGACTGACTTTCGTCGGGTAGCACTATCTCAGCTGAGTGTGGCGGCGATACAGGTCCGGATACTTCTTCAGGCTCAATCGAGCTTGTCGGTTCAACTGCGTTTCGGATTTGTTTAGACGGAAAGATTGTTGTAGTGCAGACAGCAGAGTTTTGCGTTTTCCCCCTTCGCGTCTTGCCTGTGAGGCGTACCTCAATGCTGTCGCTTGTACTTGCTTGTTCAGTTCGTTCCAACATCTGTTCGGAGGCTCCCATTCGAGCTGGAACCTCAGAAAGTTAAATGGAAGCTATGCTCCTGAAAGCAAAGAAGCAAGAAAATGTTACGTACTTTGTGACTGGACTTTGAAAAATATGCGCAGTCAGGCGTGTAGCCCTGACCCGAGTGTGAAGTGGATCCAGCTGGCATTCTGCCTAGCCACAACCTGTTAGTGAGGGAGCTGAGAAAAGAGACGGTCGAATTTCTTCTGCTGGTCAGGAGTTAGAACATCGAAGATTCGCATTTTGCCATGCTCGGCCACATCAGCGCGTTGCTCCTCAATGTTTTGATAGTACTTGGCGTAGTCGTCCAGTTCCTTCGTGACGATTCGCTCCTGCTCAGGAGTAAGATCCAGAGAGTTGCGGAGTTGCCCCAGGTTTAAGCTCTGCTGATGGGCAGCCTCGATCCTGGAGTGGAGAACGGAGCGGGTGATCGCTGCTCCAACAGCCACCCCGCACACGAAGATGAGAGACAGGATGACAAGTACCTTGGGATTCCACCAGGAAGCATCGTCATCGCGTAGCATAGCCTGCGGCCGAGAACTAAGTGAGGTAGCTATTGGGATGACTCCTGATATGAGGCGAAGTTCACCAGAACAGCGTCGCGCTGTTCTGATTGACTCCCAAAAACTCGTGAGCTTGGAGGTGCTGATTGAACTGTGGAGGTCGGTTTACCGGAGAAGTGGCCATCAATCGATTCCGCCGTAAAAAGATAGGCGGCAAGTATCAGCGCAGCAGAGAGAGAGGCGTAAGCAAGGCGTTTGCTGAAAGGCGAGTAGAGAAAAGCAGCCCATGCAGAAACCCTGGTTCGTTGCTCAATTTTTTCCAGGACTTTGGCGTAGAAGCCAGCCGAGACTTCCATTTCCTCAGGTGCGCGAAGGACACGAAGGTGTTGTGCAGCTGTTCGCATCTCATTCACTTGCACGAAGCACTCGGGGCATTTTGTCAAATGAGCAGCAGCAACACCTGTACGATCCGCATCCGAAACGCCATCCGCCAATAACTTTTCGAGTTGATCCCGTATGGACCCGTGCATAAGTCGTTTGACCTCTAAAACCGGGGTGATTTATCAAGCCGCCCCGCTGCCTTCACTAACTTCTGCCTTGCGCGAAACAACTTTACCTTAATCGTATTTTCATTCATGCCAGTCATCTGCGAGAGCTCTTCCACCGAGTGGCCCTCTACTTCTTTCAAAAGCAGAAGAGAGCGATCCTCTTCAGAGATCTTCGACAAAAGCTTGAAGATCAGGTCATACTGAGCCAAGCGCTGATCGACTGGCGTTTCATGGTTTGTGGCCGGCTCTGAGTTCTCGACACGCAGCGAGTCATCGGCTGAAAAGTCACTCTCATAGATCAACTTACGAACGCGCTTCTTGCGCAGATAGTCGTAACACTCGTTGACAGTAATCTTATAGATCCACGTCAATAGAGAGCTGCGAAAATCGAAGTTCTTGATGGAAAAGTAAACTTTGGCGAAAACCTGTTGAGCGATGTCCTCGGCGTCGTTGCGGTTGCGCAAGATGCCGTAGATGATGGAGAAGACCTTGGTCTGGTACCGCTCCACGATCTCGCGGAAAGCAATCTCGTCGCCATTCTGCACGCGCTTAACAAGCGCTGCTTCGTCAGTAGATCGGTGATCCACTTTACCTTTAGCCTGGGTTGCTTCGCCAGTCACTGCCGGGAAGGGTATAGCCTCGCTCAGCCCGTTCATACAAGCCGACCGACGTAGCACTGAAGTTCCACGTTTCAATTATTGTTCATGCAACCCGGTATAACAGGAAGGTGTCATTCCCCCCTGTCGACGAGCAGCTTGTTTACCTGAAAAAAGGGCTAGCAGAGCTGATTCGGGAAGAAGACCTGCGTGAGCGCCTGAAGCAGGGTAAATCATTGAAAGTAAAGGCTGGCTTTGACCCGACAGCACCCGATCTGCACCTTGGGCATACCGTTCTGCTGCGTAAGATGAAGCACTTTCAAGATCTTGGCCACACTGTCATCTTCGTCATTGGCGATATGACTGGGTTGATTGGCGACCCTACCGGCCGCAATCTGACTCGGCCGCCGATGACTCGGAATGAGATTGCCGCTAACGCCGAGACGTACAAGGCGCAGGTCTTCACCATTCTTGATCCTGATAAGACGGAGGTTCGATTCAACAGCGAATGGCTGGCGCCGCTGAAGTTTGAGGATCTGATCCGGCTGGCCTCTAAAGTTACGGTCGCTCAAATGCTGGAGCGCGAATACTTCAGCAATCGGTATAGAAATGGACTGCCGATCTCGATTCATGAACTGTTGTATCCGCTTGCGCAGGGCTATGACTCGGTGGCGCTGGGGTGCGATGTAGAAATGGGCGGTACCGACCAGACCTTTAACTTAATGATTGGCCGTGAGCTGCAACGCGACTACGGTCAGCCGCCGCAGATTGTAGCCACTGTGCCGATCTTAGAAGGCTTGGACGGTGTCGAGAAAATGTCCAAGTCAAAGGGGAACTACATTGGCATTGCCGAGCCGGCCAAAGTCATGTTTCGCAAGATCATGGGCATCAGCGATGACCTGATGTACCGGTACTACGAATTGCTAACTGATATGCCCATGCAGAACGTCGCCGCGTTGAGGAAGGCTGTGGAAAGCGGCGAGAAAGACCCGATGGAAGTGAAGATGGAGCTGGGCCGGCGCATTGCTGCTGATTTTCATGGCGGGCAGCAGGCCGATGAGGCGCACGAGGCGTTCGATCGGGAAATTAGGCAGGGCCTGGAGCCGGCTGATACCGAAACGGTTCCGGTTCCTGAGGGCATTCGGAGTGATAAGGGGCTGCGGGTGGACAAACTCATTGCCGCTGTAGGCCTTGCGGACAGTAATACTGATGCTAACCGGAAGCTGAAGGCGGGTGCAGTGGAGATAGACGGCTCCGTTCAACGGGACTTGCTGTTCCCCGCAGCGGGGCGACTCTTAGTTGTCCGAGTCGGGAAGAAGTGGAAGCGAATTCAAACTTAGGCGGCTACGAGCATCTCAAGCGGGGCAGACTCGCAGACTGGCATAGCAATGACCTTGGGTGTCGGCTGAGCAAGCATGGGGCCGGGAGCAGGCACAGCATTGTCACTGCATTGTTTGCCGATGAGCGCGTCGGTCACAACCGTAAGTAGGTCGTCGACCTTCGTGCTGAGGTCAAACTCTTCAGAGAATCGGCGAAGCTGGGTAAAGAAGGCGCGGCGCAAGATGACAGTAGCCTCTTCCATTCCCATTTTCGGTAAGTCGAGGACGGCGAACTTTAAGATTGCATCCATCAACATCGTTTCTACGTTCAGCATGCGGTAAATGGCGCGCCGATTTTTCATGACGTACTTAACCACTTCCTTGCTGCGATAGGCGAAGTAGTGCTCGCGCGTCAGCCAGGCCAGTTTCTTAGTGTCGAGAGTCTTCAGTTCGCGACCTAGCTTGTTGGCGGCTGAAGCAAAAGCACGATTCAGCGCTTCGGTTTGCTGGATGTCGTACGTAAAGATGTTGGTGGGCCGACCCGAAAACGGGTGCGTGCATTGAAATACCAGAATCGGGTACGCGGAGTGCGGTCGAAGCAAGATCTCCGGGTTAGCCGTAAACCATTCCCGTACCCAGCCGCGCATCGCTGTTTGCATGGCTTTAG
>CALMAV010000019.1 GCA_937859895.1 uncultured Bryobacterales bacterium
GGAAAAAGCGGAGTGGGAATTCGAGAATCTCTGCAATATTGCTGCTTCAGAATTCTTGTTTCCGCTTGAAGAGTTTAGCGTGGATATGGGAGAGGCCAAGCTGACAGCTCAGCAACTCAGGGATTTGGCCGCCCGTTACGAGGCATCAGTTGATGCAACGGCGCACCGGGTTGTGTCACTATCGTCGCATCCCAGCTGCGTCGTGTTCGCAACCTATCAGGAACCTGCGCCCGGCAAAGTAACTTCTCTGACGGTTCAGTACGCTGCGCCCACCGCCGATTTCCCCCAAAAATTCTTTCGGGGAATTAAAATTAACTCGAAATCTATCTGCAATCGAGCCTTCCGAGATAAACAGCCACTGAGTTCACCGCTCGAAAATTGGATGGTCAGCGGCAAGTGGGCTCGCTACCGGGTAGAAGCGGTGCCACTAGAGAAGTTTGCCGCCAAAGGTACTGCCGATTTAGCAGTGTTGCTCTACCTTGCCAGATAGCAGGCGTGGACGGTTTGCGCCAAACAGAAGCTTCCGTTCGGCAGAGGTTATACTCTCCTGACCGTTGCACAAAAGTTGTCAATCCATAAGAATTTTTCCTCTGGGCTGAGGGCATTGAGGATGATACTTGTTTTATGCTACAGTCAGTGACTTCTAGCAATCCGTCTATATGTGCAAGCTCCGAAATGAAGAAACCGACAAACCCACTTCCTTCTGACATTCGTTACGGCGGCTTTTTGGTCTTGCCAATTTTGGCGGCGTTCGAAGGCCAGTCGAATCTAGTGAATCCGAGTAGCTTGGCTCTCCGGACAAGCTTGGCCGAGCCGTTAGCATCTTGGGCTGTTTACGCTCTTCACCGAATGGGTGTATCAAAACCAACGGCTACCGAGGCGAGGTCGCGCATCACGTTGAAATTTACAACATCCCGAATAAAAGGCATTTCATACAGCGGCTGAGCAGAGGCCGTGCAAAAGAACTTATTGAACACGTTTTGGCGAACGTGGAGGTAGCGAATACCAATCCGGCTTCAGAATATAGCTTCGACATGATAGGTATATTCGGTTCTGTATTACGCAACTCGGATGCTCCGGGTGATGTAGACATCGTTTACGTGGCTCGATTCACAGAAACTGGAGAGATTATCCCGGAGTCTAACTACTATCCCTTTTCGAGAGATTTACCCACGGATAGAGCCGAAAAAGTACTGCGCCGAGGTGCCCGTCAGATGGATGTGAGTTGTCATGACCTGCGCGAAGTCCAATCCATCGGCGCAAGCTATCAAGCGATCTGGACTCGCGAGGAA
>CALMAV010000020.1:0-1777 GCA_937859895.1 uncultured Bryobacterales bacterium
AGATGTGGCAGAGAGCGCCTGCCTGGTCAGCCTTCGAAATTCGCGTGATGTTTCAGGGTTATCTGGAACGCGGCTTTGTGGCCGAGGGAGGCGACATTGAAAAGTTGACGAGTTTGTTAGGGCATCCACCGCGACGGTATCAGGATTTTGCGCGGGAGACGGCCGCGTCTTGGGCAGCATTGCCGAAGACAGCCGTTTCGAATTAGGTTGAGTGAGAGCCAGAACGACGGAAAATATGACCAACATTCCTCCAGACGATCCGCAGCGAAGTCTAGCGCTTGTTCAAACTGATAGTCCGAAAGCGCTGCATGTCGGCGTAGTAGGAGATACACACAATTCTGCTGACAGGAAATGATACCGCTGGTCGTTACTGCCTGATCGACATGTACGTGCCGCCAGGTGGTGGACCACCTCAGCATCGCCATGATTTCGAGGAGTCCTTCACCATTCTTGAGGGTGAAATCACAGCGACGTTCCGCGGTCAGCATTCGGTTGTGCGAACCGGAGAAACTATCAATGTCCCAGCCAACGCGCCTCACCGGTTTCAGAACACCTCGAACGTCGCAGCAAGGCTCTTATGTATCTGCTCACCGGCCGGACAGGAAGAGTTTTTCCTGGAGATTGGTGTCCCGGTGCCGACTCGGACGGCTCCTCCGCCCAAACCTGATGAAGGGAAGAGAAGGCTTTGGAGAGCAAGGCTGAGGCTTTGGCAGCTAAGTACAAAACTGAACTTCTGAAGCAGGCCTGATCGAGTTGCGCCTTCGCTACACCAGAAGGTAAGCCGGCCGGCCTTAGCGTATGCCGCTTGCCTCGCGTGTTTTCAAGAACTCATCGCCTGTATTCCAGGATGGCATCTGTGGCGTATTGGCGAAGTCCAGTCCGAGTGTCAATCCGAAGTCAGCCATTTGTTCCATGCCGGCAAAATCCCAGTTATCGTTGTACTCATCAGAGGGCTGATGATAGCGATGGGAATTGTAATCTTCGAACACCTGTGCGCCATAGCCGGCTGGCCTGCCCAGGTAGTCGGTGCCGGGTGAGATGGAGAATGCGGGAACACCTACGCGAGCGAGCGAGAAGTGATCAGAGCGGTAATAGTGCCCTTGACCGGGTTGCGCATCCGGCTTGATCTCCAATCCAAGACGCGAAGCATCTTGCTGAATCAGCGGCCATAGGGTGGTTCGTTCGGCTCCCGTAACCTCTACATCGCGCACTTTGCCAAAGGGCGGCAACGCATCGTAGTTGATGTTAGCAGCCGTTTGGCCGGCAGGAACCTCTGGGTGCTCGCCATAGTATTGCGAGCCAAGCAGGCCCGATTCTTCAGCCGTCACAAAGAGAAACAGCCCGCTTCGCTTGGGCTTTTGGGGCAACGCTGCCCAGAGGCGGGCCAACTCCAGAACCTCAGCGCAGCCAGTTGCGTTATCAACTGCACCGTTATATATCCCATCGCCCTTCACCGGGACTCCTCGCCCTAAATGGTCCCAGTGCGCGCTGTAAATAACCACCTGCGACGCGAGGCTCGCATCGGCGCCGTTGACCCGCCCAACCACGTTACGGCTCTCCACCTCACGCAGCTTTACAGGAATATTTCCTTTCACTCGCACGCCTAACGGAATCGGGTGAAAACCCTTGGTATTAGCCATCGCAAGCAGTTCGTCCAGGCTCTTGCCGGTGCTTGCCGTCAGCTTGGCGCCAGCGTCTTCAGTAAGCCAGGCCGCAAGCTTCAGGCCGTAACCGCCCTCCTTTAAACGCAGCTGCGGATGTTCCTGTGTGGCCGAAC
>CALMAV010000020.1:1787-2920 GCA_937859895.1 uncultured Bryobacterales bacterium
CCTCGAATGACTCCGATGCCGTAACCGGCCGTGGGCGTTGTATGAATAATGAGCGCGGCAGCTGCACCATGCCGGGTTGCCTCTTCGAACTTGTAGATCCAACGACCGTAGTAAGTAAGCGCTGGGCCGCCGAAAACTTTTGCATCGTCTGAAGGCGGCTCATTGGTGAACAGCACCACAACTTTGCCTTTCACATCAACATCGCGATAATCATCCCAGCCGAACTCCGGCGCAGTGATACCGTGGCCAACGAAGATAGCTTCAGCATCAAACTGATTCTCTGGTTGCTGCGAATTGGCCGTGCCAATAAAGTCTTTGACAAAGCTCAAGGTGACAGGCGCAGTTTTGCCCCCTACAACCAGACTGGCGTCCGGTTGCGTTGTGACGCCTACCATGGGCACACGCTGAAAGTAAGTACCATTGTCTCCGGCTGGCTTCACACCTTCGGCCTGCAACTGTGAAGCGATGTAATTAGTGGCAAGTTTCTCGCCGTTTGTACCAACGCCGCGGCCTTCGAGCTCATCGCTAGCCAAATACTTAACGTGAGCACGCAGGCGATCGGACGAGACATGCAGCTGTTGAGCGCTAAGGGCGCAAGTTACAACGCAGAGTGAAAGGAATGGTCGGATGAATAGTTCCAGACTGAGCATTATTCCCTTCGAGTTTGCCACAGCATCTTAAGTCAGCTCGCGCCTATCCTTAGAAGCAGTTTATAATTCAATCGGCCCATGATTGAGGCTTTCGGATTATCCGATCCCGGCTGTGTTCGAGCGAATAACGAGGACTACTTCATTAGCGACACAGGCCGTGGGCTATTCATCCTGGCGGATGGAATGGGCGGTGCCAATGCAGGCGAATATGCCAGTAGGCTCAGCTCAGAACTGATCTACCAATCCCTCTCCACCTCCAGCAACGGCTTGGCCTATAGTCTGAAAGAGGCGTTTCTCCAGGCCAACTCGGCGGTGCGAAAGGCTGCGCAAGGCAACCCAAGTCTGGAAGGCATGGGCACTACGTTGCTTGTCGCGCGGGCATTGCCGGATGGACAGATCGAAATTGGCACTGTTGGGGACAGTCGCGCTTACTTTTCTTCTCACCACAGCTTGCGGCAGATTACGGAAGATCAGACGCGGGTC
>CALMAV010000021.1 GCA_937859895.1 uncultured Bryobacterales bacterium
GTCCCTGAGTGTTCAGATAGACCGGCCGTAAGTCGTCACGAGGCGTAATCAAGCGCCTTGTCTCGCGAGCCGCACTCTTCTTCGGCGCTTCTCCTTCTCTAACTGCGAAAAGGGTCATCTGCTGTGCATCCGGCTCGTCCTGCAGTAGGCGGTTTACCTCGTCTGGCAAGCAAATAGGGGCAAACGAGCAGCCGCCGCACTTAGGCGAGTCAACCAGCGGCGGAGGGATAATCTTCTCTCGTGCAGCCATCCATGCCCCCGCGATCGCGGTCAGCGTTTCCGCAATCACCCCTTCGGTGAACTCGACGCGAACACGCTGCCTGGTGCCCGTGTAGTACACGACAGCTTCATTGCACTCGTAGCCGTTGTCGCGCACACCAACCCTTGAATACATAACTGCACCCGATCAGTCGGCCACAACTCGAGCGCTCCGTCCTTCTCGCGCGGTTTGCCGTGTTTGTAATCAACCGGTGTGACGGTACCATTGGCCGCTTCAATTAAATCCATTTTGGCGATCACGCGATGCTGTTCGCTCGAAAGCATGACTGACCGGCTATGAATCTTCTCGTCTCCCAGAGCCTCCGCAGCGGGTAGACCCTTGCTCTCCCGATCAACGCGTTTGTGCTGCGCCGAGCCTTCCAGCGTATCGGTACTGTGCCGGAAAATGTCGTCAAACACATGTAAAAAGAGCCGCGGACAGTAGACGTACTCGTTGACCATGCGAGCCGGCAAGTAGTCCGGCAGCGGCGTCGATTGATCGTCAGGTTCATGCAACGGCAGAGAGGCCGATGCCACGTAGGGCTCCTTTCAGGAACAGAATCAGACAATGATGCAGGGCGAATCCAGTGCCGTGTACGGAATGCCTAAAGCAGTGATGACGCGCTCGCCACGACCCTCAGCAGGACCAAGATCAACGAACAGAACCTGATCCTCGTCGTGATGAATCTCGACACTCAGCTTCATTTTGAGCTCGACCAAGTCAATGGGACGCAACTGGCATTCAAAGACCGAGTACTGTAAATGATCTCCGTAAGCCCGCATAATCTGAAAGACTTTCCGCAGGCGCTTATCGTTCGAAATGTCGTAGCAGACCAGGTAGGACTTGCCCATGGGTTAGCGTGACAGCTTGTCGAACTGTCCCAGGCCGAAGTGGCATCCGTACCCCAGCGTAAAAGGCACCGGGACAGGTTCGCTGAATTCAAGCCGGAAAGCATAGCCCGGGCGGACAGGATCACCCTCCCGGTTGCGACGAAACTGAATAGGCGAGAACAAACGGCCGGCACGATCAGTTGGTGTTATCACGGCAGGTTCAGGCAGGCCATGGTTAGAGCACTCGCGTCGTAATTCATTTTGCAAGAACTCGGTTACCGAGCCGCGGCCTTTACGCCAGTGCCGCACCGTTATGAAAGGAGTCATGCTCGTAGCAGCTTTTACTCTGGGCCGAATTCCTTCGTCTTGATGGCTTCCCATCCAAGCTAAAGTTGCTCGGAGTGACTCAATCCAGTGCACGCTGTGAAGGTTCGCTATCGCATCAGTGAGCTCGTGCGAAAACCCACCATTGTTGGTGCTGAATAGCAATACACTATCGATTCTGCCTCTCGCGTTCGAACGCGGCACAATGAACAAGTGGCTGTGGTCAGTGAGCGGGCGGGAAGCTGCATCTTTTCCGTGGACAATGGCCGGGATCGTTTGGCCACTCCGCTCAAATATGCGCATCAGGCGGCCTCGAATGCGCTCCGAAATCCGCACCGAGTCGGTTGCCACGGGCAGAACACGACCGCTGAGCTCAACAATGGCAGCAGAGATGAGGCGATTTGAAGGAACTGGGCGCACCGGCAACCATGTTGCGACCGCATTCACAGGCAATTCGTAAGGCACAGAGCGCATAGCAGGAGGGCCGCTTAGTCGCTCTTTCACAACTTCATTACTGGAGTAAGCGAGCGCGTCGAACCAGGCGCGTTTACCCGAGTAAGCAGCCGGCTCTAAAGGACAAGCTAAATAAATTACGCTTTCTTGAGGTATACCGTCCACGGGCTTACATAGGATCGGCCCCCGCCGATTGCCAAGTTGAGCCTTAATCCAACTTTCGGAACGCCCGAGATAATTCAAGCCTGAAAGTAATGATTCTAGTAATTGCTTCTCACAATCTCGCAGGTTTATGTCCCATTCAAGCGAGCAGCAAGACTCGGGGCTCAATGCTACAAACGCATCGAAGATAAGCGTTTTCTCTGCATGATCAGTCGTGTTCCGGCTCATGTACGAACGGGTGTGTGAGGCGACAACTTTGTCCAGATAAAACTTCGGAAGAGTCTCACTGAGAGTTGTAAAAAGTGATCTGACTTCGGCCTCATCCAGATCCGGACGTTTTCTCTTCCAAACGTCGTACATAGCGCGAAGCAGCCGATAAGGGGACGGTGGCCACTCTGGCACACCTTCATTGACATGTCTACCCCACCCAGTTCCGTGATAGCGATTGGCCGGAAACCGCAACTCAATCGTTGTCACTGATGTCTACCTCCTCGGTAGAAGGACCGGCTGTCGACTTCTTGTCTCCCTTCGGGACTCGCTTGACTGGCACATTGATGACTTTCATCGCTGGATCGCCAAAATATTGCTTGCATTCGCCAATCAACTTTTGAACTTCTGGGAGCAACTCTTCAGCCGGCGGCAGCGGATATCCCTTCGGACAAGTGGTCACTACATCGCCGACTATCTCCAAGCTGCAAGCTGTTCGCAGCCGCAGATCACTGTCCAGAAAGCGCCGGATCTTAAGTAATGACAAAGCAATAAGCAGCTGCGTTCCCGGCGTACTCAGGCGATACGATCGGATCTGGGACGTGTCCAGATTGAAGTATGCCTTGATCTTGGAAGCAACGTACTCCATGCGGGAATAGGGCACATTGCTGTAGATCCCGCTTGCGTCTTTTCCTCTTTCGGCCTGGATCTTGCCTGTTGGATCAACAAGACTGTTTTTGACACCACCGGACGAAGCGGGCCTCACGTTTTCGGCTTCTATGAAACCAGACAACGCACGTGCAACGCGAACGCGCCCGCCGTCAAGGAGCGCCAGGAATACGCCATGGACAAGGCAGTTCGGATCATATTTGAAGAAGACCGAGTAAATCCTTTTCCAATCCAGTTGCCCCTTAGACGAATACTTCATCTCCGAACTAAGCACATCCGCAAAGTCGCTGTATAGAATGTAAGGCGATCCAAGCCGATGCGCTTCTACCAGCGATGATGTCTCTATCTCATCCACGCCTGCGCCTTTCAGCTTCGCTACCACATACGGAAGCCCCTGCAGTGCGGGATCGATATACGGACCGTCGCCATCCAGGCAGGTTTTCTCCAGCCGGTTAGCCACTGACTGTGCGCTTTCCACGAGCAACATTTGCGTTCCTGTATCGGAACCACTATCGGGACGCGTGTAAACCGCTGCACCAATGTCGGCAAAACCTGTAGGCTGAAAGCGGTCGCCCTGAACAGGTCGAAGTGCGGCCTCAAACAACAGTTTCGAGGTCTGTTGAAATAATTCGTAGTCGATCATCTTTCTCCCTTTACTCCTGTGTACCGTCATGATTCGGTACTCTGATTAACTCGCGGAGACGCACTCTGTCTGTGATAGGAATGAGTAGCGCTGCTGCTAGCCGGGGACCCTCATTGGATTCCCAACCGGAGCGAAGAAGCAGCTCCAGCCCCGAGACGCGCAATCTATGCATGGCGGCTTCGGTCGCCTCTTTTACTCGTCCAGCTGAAAGCAGTGCCACAATCGCAAGATCCGGGCGGAGCTTATCTTTCCCATCGAGCGCTTCTGATCCTCTATGCGTTTGCTTCGTGAACAGTTGCTTCAGCACACAAAAGGCAGGCCAGCGTCGATAACTCTCTCCGTCAAGTTTTGAATCTGCTCTAGGCTTACCGTTGTGCTTCGCTAACACTAAGGCAAATAGGAGGTTCTCTATAAGATCGTCGTCGGTCCGGTGTTCTAGAAACGCAACCACATCCTCAGAGGTCGCAGGCAGCCTACTGCTGAATGGACTTTCCTCACTTCGTCCTCCAGCTAGTGTTCTTCGCCGCAGCGTCGACAGCATACGCGCTGTAAGATCGCGTCCAGTCCACGCGAACTGGCCGCTTTCTGGACTTAAGTTTGCGAGCAGGTTCTCGGCGTCACTACTCCACATGGCAGCCAAAGCGGCTGCGATGCGTCCTTCCGGTTTTTTTGAGCTGCTATTAATCCAGTCCGAACCGAACTTCGCAGGCCAACGCACCTTTATCTTTCGATCCAGGAGCCAATGATGCATGGCGCCAAACGCGCTCGCAAGCTCGATCAAGCTTTGATCGGTGCCGTCCTGAAGGGCAGCATAAGCGGCGTTTTTCGCCGCACGCATCAATGGAAGCCAGGAACTGGGAGGCTCCGACTGTGATCCCTTGGCCGCTGCATCCGCCCTCTCCAAAAGTGGTATCAGCTCTCGTACGCGATCCGCCGTGCTGCGGTACTGTACAGGAAACTTTCCGATCGGCAAGGCAATGTAGGAATCGCCCCGGCGCTTCACCAAGCTGTAACGGACAAAGGATCGAATTGCACGGTCTACGCCCAAACTTGCTGCCGCCTGAGCAAACTCCAAGCCGTTTTGAGCTGTCTTGCCGCCTACGGCAGCGCGACCTTCTCGCAAAATCGACCTAATCTCCTGGTAGCGAGCTGGGTTGTCCCAGAGCGGCGTCCACAACTCGGCTCGCGCTGAGCTCTCGTCTTTGTCAGAAGCTGAGCCATAGCCAACAGCGGACGGTCTAACAGTAAAGGGGCTACAAAGAAACGAGCGGTATGCAATTCCTTGCTTCCGATAGATCCCGCCCGCCCAGGTAATTGCACCTTCCAGGGTAAAGATCGAGTTCCAGGCGTTGGCTACTGATCCACTCTCAATCGCATTGCCTTGATTGAATCCCCCGGCCCGCCCCGGATCGTATTGACCTACAGAGATTGCTTGTAGTCCAGCCGTAGCTTTTCCAAACAGAGCATGTTCCAGCAAGCCCCGTACCGGAATCTTCTTATCAGGCGATATCAGCAGGCTAGCGTACGTTCTCCATGAAGTTGTTCGTGTAGTCGAGCCTGCCCTCGTTGCCACCTGTGCCTAGAATGGGCGCGAAAGCACGCGACTCTTCGGCTGAGATTGCAATGGCAGCGTCCAGCCAATCCACGCAATGGTCGGATAACTGATTGCGACACAAGCGTAAGATCTCGGTGCGCCGCTCCTCCTCGTCTCCCACAGCAGCTGCGTTCGCCACAATTGTTTCGGCACGTTCCAGATCAGCCCGGTATTCGGCAAAACGTTCA
>CALMAV010000022.1:0-5312 GCA_937859895.1 uncultured Bryobacterales bacterium
CAATTGCCGAGCTTGCACAACGTAGCGGAGTCCGTGACCGCCGCTGTCACGGAGGGAAGCGAATTGCCGCTGGAGCAGAAGCGCGCCCAAGTCAACTTGGCGGTGACGCAACAGAGGGCAGAAGCGGTAAAGCTTGACTGCGACTACTACGAGATGATGCTGGCAGTTGCCTTAGGGTTTCCGACTGGTGATCGTGTGAAGCCGGTAGACTCTGAACTGTCGTCCATTGCATCGCCACCTAGTGAGAATCAGGCAGTGGATACTGCCATGAACAATAACAAGGAGCTTCGGCAGATGCAGTCCAGTGTGTTGGCCAAGCAGATGGACTATCGGTCATTTCGAGCCGAGCGCCTTCCGAAAGTGGATCTGGTAGCCCAATACTCGCTCTTTGCCAAATACAACTACGAGCAGTACTTCCAGAAATTTCAACGCCACAATGCTCAGCTTGGGGCATCCGTGACCATCCCGATTCTAACTGGTACGGCTTCGCAAGGCTACGCGGCCGAGGCTGCCATTGATATGCAAAAGATTCGCATTCAGATGGATCAGGTCCGAAATCGTATAACGACCGACACACGGCGTAGCTATGAACAGTGGGAGAAGGCGAGGACCATTCGTAATGTCACGCGCATGCAGTTGGATTTTGCCCGCGAGGAGTTGACGGTGCTGCTAGCCCAGAATAACGAGGGTCGGGTGACCATCAGTCGGGTGGAGCAGGCACGTTTGGAAGAGAGCAACCGGTGGATGGCCTTTTACGAATCGGACCTACAGGAAATCCGCGCACGCCTGGCGATCCTCAGGCAAACCGGTACCCTATTAGCTTCCGTGCGGGGTTGGGCAGCAGCTACACCGACATCCACAGTCACTCCATGAGTGCTTCTGAGGATTCTATATCCGGCACAGTGTTTGAGAAAGCCCCGGCTATCGAGATTCGGGATCTAAAGAAAATGTACGGCGGAGCCGCGGCCGTGGACGGCTTATCGGTTACCGTTCCAAGCGGTTCGTTCTTCGGCTTTTTAGGCCCAAATGGAGCCGGCAAGACTACCACCATCAAGATACTCATGGGGCTCACTCAGCCCAATGCCGGAAGTGTTCAAGTATTAGGGCTGAGGCTGCCCGAAGACTCACTGGAAATTCGGAAGCAAATTGGGGTTGTGCCGGACGACACTCTGCTTTTCGATTACCTGACCGGCGCTGAATATCTCGAGTTTGTAGCGCGGCTGTATGGGATTGCGCGACCGGTAGCGAAGGTGCGGGCAACTGAACTGCTGGAGTTGCTGCACTTGCACGAGGATCGGCGCAAACTGATCGGAGAGTACTCCAAAGGGATGCGGAAGCGAGTGGCAATGGCTGCGGCGCTGATTCACCGACCGCGCCTGTACCTGATGGACGAACCATTTGAGGGCGTCGATGCAGTTGGCGCTCGCTTGATGAAGGACATTCTCCTTCATCAGATTAGCGGTGGCGCTACCGTGTTCCTTACCTCTCACGTGCTGGAAGTGGTGGAGCGGCTCTGTAATCAGGTAGCGATTATCAATCGCGGCAAGGTGGTCGTTCAGGGGACACTCT
Organism: uncultured Bryobacterales bacterium; assembly: GCA_937859895.1. Classification (GTDB taxonomy): domain Bacteria; phylum Acidobacteriota; class Terriglobia; order Bryobacterales; family Bryobacteraceae; genus Bog-105. Next base: position 1,570 of record CALMAV010000022.1, read on the forward strand.
CTGAGCTTCGAGAACAGGCTGCCACAGCTGCTGACAGCTCGTTAGAGGAGATCTTCGTCAGCTTAGTTGGGGGCAGCGGATTGCCCGAAAATTTGAACTGGTTGTAGCCATGCCTCCAGCGCTCGGAGCCATCGTCACTGCGCAGTTTCAGATTCTGCGTAATCACCTGCCTAGAGCCGGATTCGCATCGGTCCTAGGTCACTTGCTGAGTCTCGCGTGGTACGCATTGGCGGGAGCCGTAGCATTCGCGCTGGCAGTCCTGATTCCTTCTGTTCCTTTGTCGGGCCTGCAAAGGTGGCTCCCTCCTGCGCTCCTGGGAATATTTGCCTATTGGCAGATTGTTCCGCTTTTTACCTTGAGCACTGGCTGGTCACTACAGTTGAGCAAGCTGCAGATGTATCCCATCAGCAACGGGCAACTATTCCTGTTCGAGCTGATCCTGCGGGTGACCGGTTCGCCCGAGATGATACTCGTTCTGCTCGGCGGAACCGTGGGACTGATGCGGCACCCGAACTTACCGCTCTTTGCTCCGCTTGCGCTGCTCCTGTTCATTCCGCTCAATCTGTTCTTATCGCTTGCGGTGCGCGAGGTGCTGCTACATTCGTTCGAGCGAAATCGATTTCGCGAGATCTTTGCGATTGTTCTTATCTCACTCAGTGTTCTGCCGCAGGTTCTCTTGCGAGGAGGCTACGCGGAACAGTTACGCCCCTACTTAGAGGCCGGCTCGCAGGGCCGGCTCACGCCATGGCATGCCGAAGCTTCTCTGAGCTTAGGGCAACCTCATATCTTGGAGTTCGCCGTTCTGGTGTTCTGGACTGCGCTGACCTTTGTGCTGGCACGCCGAATGTTTATGCGCTCGCTCCGGTTTGAGGAGACTGCCGGGCCCGTCGCGCGCGTGTCTGTTATCAGCCGAAGGAGCAATGGAAAGGTAGCGGCGGACTGGTCTTCACTTCTGTATCGGCTGTTCAGAGACCCGCTGGCGACTTTGATCGAAAAGGAGATCCGATCACTCGTTCGTACCCCTCGATTCCGCATACGTTTTGGAATGGCCTGCATCTTCAGCGTGCTGATCTTTGTCCCACTGGCAGCGAACACGACGCGCGCTGGAAGCCCATTTCTCGACCGCAACTTCTTCCCGGTAACCACCCTGTACGGTCTTCTGCTTCTAAGCGATGCCGTAATCCTGAACGTCTTCGGCACCGACCGCGGAGCTACCGCCGTCTACTTTGCTGCGCCCATAGGCTTTGGCACGGTCTTACGAGCAAAAAACATTGTTGCCGTAATTTGTGTTGCTCTCCAGTCTGCGTTCGTCTTGATCTTCACAGCTCTTCTACGTCAACGGATGAGCTCCCTTGATGTGCTTTCCTCCTTCGGTTCGGCCGCAGTTGTGGGAGTTTTCTTCTTAGCAGTTGGAAACCTGACTTCGGTCAGTCTGGCGTGGCCCGCTGATCCGAAACAGATGGTTCGTAGGACCGGGGGAGGCAAGATGCAGCTATGGGTACTTGCCTGCAGCGTAGGTATGGCTGTGCTGATTGGCGCCGCTTTGTTAGCACGGTGGGCGCTCGATTCTTCCTGGGCCTTTGTCGGCGTGCTGGCCGTTGAACTCGTGGTGGGCCTGATCGTGTACAAGGTAGCTACTGATAGTGCATTGGAGCGTTCCTTCACTGAACGCGAACGCATGATTGACCAGCTGTCAAAGAGCGCGGCCGTGATTGGGTCCAGTGGCTGAGAGTTGGGGTTGTTGCGTGTCGATTTCACTAGACCGAGCCGAGCGCGCCCGCTTTCCAGTTGATGAGTAAGGTCTCGACCAGAGCAAAACTTCGGACCAGGAGAGAATCGTCGGCATTAGGCCCAATAACGATCAAGCCACTTTGAGCGGAAGTCCGCCCCACTCTACATAGTGAATCGGCGTAATTGCTTGACCGGGTTCGCCGCTCAGCCGCACTTCGGGGTCTTGGCCGCCCGGAAGAGTTTGACTCGCTGAGGCGATAAGTACAGATAGCGAAATCGGTTTAGCTAGTGGCTGATTGACTTCAACCTGCTTTACTTTGCTCGCGCGGGGGCTGTCGCGATCCCCTGCTAAAAGACCGCGAAAAGGATTTGGGTTAAAAGAGCCGATGAAATGCTCAACAGGACCAAGTACGAACCAAGGCCCGCTACTTTGTGCAGATCAAATGTGAAACGCTGGCGCGAACCGTTCCATTCAATCTGAAATGCGGTGGCGGGATCCGGCTTTTGAAAAGACCAAATCAATAGCCCGGATAAGCTGATCAGGAAAGCACTGCGCTACTACCCCGGCCCAGCTCAATTTGCGACCCGTTGGACCGAGCAACAGGTTGTAGTGTAAGTCACTGATGAAGTCAAGCCAGGGCAGATGGAAGGTGCCGAACACCTCGCCTGATTGCGCGATGGCAAACACCACGGGTTTTCACGCGCACCAGAAGCTCAACCGGCGATTGCGGAGTGAGCTCAATGTAGATCCGACCAATTTTTGCTCCGGCCCATCGATGACGAATCTCTTCAGCTGCCGTATCGAGCAACGACTCCGGCCAACGAAGCTGAATGGCTAGGTTGGAACGCTCATAGATATGCGAACGCGACGGCAGGCTTGAGCCCAAAAGTACTCGTTACTTCCAGTATTCTCACGCACACCTAGGGCTCTGCGCCAAGCCGCCTGCGCCAATCGAATAAAACTACTCCTGCAGCTACCGATACATTTAACGAAGACACGGCGCCTGCCATGGGAATACGGACCCGCACATCGCAGTGCTTTTGGACGTTCTGGTGCAAACCTTTGCCCTCGCCGCCGAGCACGATAACGCTTGGGGTGGCGTACGCAACTTCGTCATACAACTCTTCTCCGCGCTCATCCAAACCGTAGATCCAAAACCCGATCTCTTTCAAACGGTTTAGAGCCTGAGTGATGTTCGTGACCCGGGCAATCGGCAGGTATTCCAAGGCACCAGAGGCTGCGCGATCCACTGTTTCTGTCAGTGGAGCGGATCGTCGTTCGGGAACCACAATGGCGTTGGCGCCTGCCGCATGGGCTGTACGCACAATCGCGCCTAAGTTATGCGGATCTTCAACGCCATCTAGCACCACCAGCAGCCGTGCATCTTCAACCACCGCATCGAGTTCGACGTAGGTATGAACAGCGCCGAATGCAATTACGTTCTGATGCGAGGTGCCCTTCGCTGTTCGGTCGAGGGCTTCACGCGGCTCAAAGCGAACCGGGATATTGCCCGTGCGGCAAAGCTCAACGATCTCCTGGATGCGCGGACCGGCAGCTCCTTTCGCCAGCAGCACTTTTTCCAGAGGACGACCGGCCCGCAATGCTTCACGGACCGGATGGATACCTACAACAAACCGACTCACAAAGAAAAGGCTACAACGTAGTCTCCAAGCGGCGCTTTCCCGGCAGGCTGGTGACTACCGGCACAGATCACCAGATACTGTTTGCCATCCGGCCCCTCATAGGTCATGGGTGTCGATCGCGCGCTGGTGGGGAGTTCGCCTCGCCACAGCTGCTTGCTCGTTTCGATGTCGAAGGCATAAATAGCAGGCTCCAGCGTGCCGGCAATGAACACCACTCCCCCTGCGGTCACAATAGGTCCACCCAGGGCGAGCGAACCCCACTCGGGCTTCAGTTGCGGATAGAGCCGGCCGATTGGGACTTCCCACTTCTGTGCGCCGGTGGACATGTCGATGGCCTGCAAAGTACCCCACGGCGGAGGAGTGCAGGG